>NZ_JACRWG010000068.1:0-11436 GCF_014306455.1 Catenibacterium faecis | reverse complement strand
ACCACCTCTCTTTGATTATACTATTATATCGAGATGCACACTAGAGTTTTGGGGGATTTGAGTTTGGTTATATATTTGTGTCCGCGCAACAAAGGCGCGGGGAAATGGAGAAAATCATGAATAAACTTAAAGAACCTACAACCACTTTTTCACTGGTTGCTAGATTCTTTAACACAAGTCCTACTAAAGTAGTTGAGATATTTGATAAGTATGGCCAGATGCGTAGACAGCCTTTACCTAAGATTATATGTATTGATGAGAAGCACTGGAGACATAAAGGACAAAACAGATACATGTGTGTTATTCTTAATTTTAAGACTATGGAAATTGTAGATATCATTGATGGAAGAACCAAGAAGGCATGGTCAAGTTATACTCAGATAATCGATAAAAAAGAACTCGCTAAAGTCAAATATATCTCTATCGATATGTATGAAACGTACAGATTTGTAAGGAATCAATACTTCCCCGGGTCAGTATTACTATGCGATTCGTTCCATGTCATAAAAAAATATCAATAAAGTTCTAGATGATATCAGAATAAAAATAGGTAAAAGATACCAAAAGTATAGTACTGAATATTATCTTCTCAAAAAGTTTCATTTCCTTTTATTGAAAAAATACAATGACATTCCATTCAACAAGGCTAGATACAACAAAAAGCTTAAAAGATATATAGACTATCATCAGTTACTTGAAATAATCCTAGGCATAGATAATGAACTAACAGAAGCATACAATCTAAAGGAACAATATATAGCCTTTAATCATTATGCAACATCTGAAAACTGCAGAGAATGGCTTTCAAGAATAATTCAAGAATATGCAGCATCAGGAATCGCTGGCTTCATATCATTATCTGGAACTCTTATAAACTGGTTTGATGAAATATGTGCATCATTTGATTTAGTAGATGGTCAAAGAATATCTAATGGACCAGTAGAAGGAATCAACTCTAGAATAGATAAGATACTATCAAACGCATGTGGATATCAGAACTTTGCAAGAATGAGAAATAGACTAATGTATTCTCTTAATAAATCCTCCAATCCTTCCTCTTACGCTATTGATGAAACAATCAAAAGAGAAGGAAAAAAGAGAGAATCTTATAAGAAAAAGAATCAATAAAACATTTAAATAGGAGTAATATGAGCGCACTAAAGGGCAGTCATTTCTGACTGCCCTTTACAAGTGGAAACCCCCAAATATTTAAAGCGAGTTTTCTATTGACCCCCCTTAAAAATTAAAGGTTCAAAGTATTAAAATACCTGCTCATTAATGAGCAGGTATTTTAATACAGGTCTTTATTCTGTTTGAAAGGTTTGTAATCATAGAAAATGATATTTCTGCTATTTTCTATTATTTCATAATATAAGATTGCTTTGGTACTTGACATAACATACTTATATTTGTTTGGACCTTCTTGCCGATATGCGGATAGGCCTCGACTATTTCTCTTGCTTTTTGTAATTCTCTAATTAGAAAGACTCCTACAGAGAAGTTTTTGAATGTTGTATAGCTATAATAATTAATGTTGTAAATTTTTTCTATAATGTGTGAATCAATTTTAACATCAAAATTTGACCCCATACTTTTCTTCGCTTTGTCTTAAAAACTCATCAAAACTAAGGATTTTGAAATCTTTACTCTTTTTTCTTTCTTCATAAGCAGCTACTGTCTGTAAATCTTCGTATTCTTCATCAGTTAAACAAGTATAAGATACACCATTAATAATTATTGTTCTGTTTTCCATATCCTATCGCTTCTTTTCTGTTATTATAGTATAGTTCTGTTCCTATTCCTACCAAATATTATGAATTGACTATTCGAGGAATGAGTTTCTTTTATCTTTCTATGTAAAAGTATTCTAAACAAGAAATAAGTGGCTTACACATATATATACTCATTCGTCATGGTGAATTACTTCATATTTTTAAATTATTTTCATCATTTGTGTTCACCTCTAAAATAGTGTAGAATACAAAAAACGGAGGATATAAAGATGTTATCATTTGAAAGTGATTATACAGAAGGGGCACATCCTGCCATTCTAGAAAAATTTATTGAAACAAATATGGATCAGCAGTCAGGATATGGAGTAGATGTATATTCTGAATCTGCAAGAAAAAAGATTGCGAAAGCATGTGGTAAAGAAGATGCTGATATTTACTTTATTACAGGTGGTACACAGACTAACCAGTTAGTCATTGATACAATGTTGAAGCCTTATGAAGGCGTTGTCGCTGCAGTGACAGGACATGTGGCTGCTCATGAAGCAGGGGCTATTGAATATACAGGACATAAAGTACTCACTGTCCCACAGTATTTAGGTAAGTTAAAAGCATCAGATGTAAAAGAATTAGTAGATACATTCTATAACGATGCTAACCATGAACATATGGTATTCCCAGGTATGGTTTATATTTCTCATCCTACAGAATATGGCACACTTTATACAAAAGAAGAATTAAAAGAAATCTCAGATGTTTGTCATGCTTATAATTTGCCTTTATTCTTAGATGGTGCAAGACTTGGTTATGGTCTCATGTCTTATGATACTGATGTAATACTAGAAGATATCGCAGAACTTACTGATGTATTCTATATCGGTGGTACTAAAGTAGGGGCATTATGTGGTGAAGCTGTTGTTTTTACTAAGAATAATACACCAGCACATTTTGTGAACCTTATTAAGAAGCATGGTGCTTTACTTGCAAAAGGACGTTTAAATGGTGTTCAATTTGATGTTCTCTTTACAGATGACCTTTATTTCAAGATTTCAAGACATGCTATTGATATGGCTGAAAAGCTTAAAACAATCTTTAAAGAAAAAGGTTATGAATTCTATATTGATTCTCCTACAAACCAGCAGTTCTTTATTGTAGACAACAAGAAACTAGAAGAATTAGAAAAGCATGTACGCTATGGTTTCTGGGAAAAGTATGATGATACGCATACAGTAGTACGTTTTGCAACAAGCTGGGCTACTACAGAAGAATCTATTGAAAAACTTAAAGAATTACTATAAAAAGATTCCTTGCGGAATCTTTTTTTAATGCCATGCGGTTGTATGTTCATCTACAACCTGGCCATTTTCTATTTTATAAAATCCTAATACTATAGTAGTACCATTCTTTGTTTCCTCATAAACATATTCATGTTCATGAGTTTCATAATAATTCAAATCTCGTGTGACACCATCTTTATTATAAACAACTGCATACATCCATCCTTTAGCACTGATACCATAATCTATATCATCATAATTAAGATAATCAGCGACCATCTTTAATTCTTTTCTAATCTCATCGGCATTATTATTAGCCGTATCACCTTTAGTTGTTATTTCATCCTGACCATTCACAATAGAACTATTTGTCTTGCCATTATAATAAAGATTATAAAGTGTATCATCCTGCTCAGTTCCTTGAATCACAACACCTACATGATCCTTATACCAGCTCACACTCCACACTTCTTCTCGAATACTTCCACCATCATCTGATAATGTAAAGTCCATCTTATTGATTATCGTATCATTCTTTTTAAGAAGCAGACGTCCATCTGCACTGCTGAAGAATAGAGGCGCTCCGACTGACTGCATCACAACCTCATATTCATAATAAGATTCTTTAGCTACTGTTTCGACATGATACTCGATCATGTAGATAAAAAGACCATAGAGTAGACCAAGAACGAGTACAATACTTAATACGATTCCTAGAATCACCTTTAATACTTTTTTCATATAGTCTCCTTATAAAAAAAGAAGATCTTTCGATCTTCTTATCTACCAGCACCTGCGTAATGAGATGCATAATAACCGCTATTTAATGAAGATACTGTAACACCAGTACTTGAGTTGGCAGCATGAACAAACTGTCCATTACCGATATAGATACCTACATGTGAGATACCTGACTTATAAGTTCCTGCGAAGAATACTAAGTCACCAGCACTTAAGCCATCCTTAGATACTCTTGTAGTTCCACTATACTGAGCAGAAGCAGTTCTTGGTAATGATTTACCATTCTGTCTATATACCCATGAAGTGAATCCAGAACAGTCAAATGCTGTTGGTCCAGAAGCACCAAATACATAAGCAGAACCTACTTTAGATAAACCAGTTCCAACAATACCACTGTGTCCACCCTTGACGCTTGTTCCACCTGCATTGTATCCACCTCTAGATGGAGCAGCAGCGACAGTCACTTTAGCACTTGCATTTGCTGTATTACCAGCATTATCAGTTACTGTATAGTTAACTGTATAACTTCCAGCTTTAGAAGTATTGACAGAACCACTTACATTCACCTTGCTTGTCACATCACCATCAAGATTATCGATAGCAGATGCAATATTAGACTTTGCATCAAATGAACCACCATTCTTTACACTAATATCAGTAGACTTTAATGTAATAGCAGGAGCAGCAGTATCAGCTACAGTCACATCATAAGTATTTTCAGTCTTATTACCACTTGCATCAGTTGCAGTTACTTTAATAGGCTGAGTACCATCTAACTTCTTAGTATCAATTTCACCTTCTACAGATAAAACTGGATTCATATCATAGTTATCCTTTGCTTCAACATAATTGTTGATATCAAAGTTATCACCATAATTGACTACGAAATTACCATTCTTTAAGTTCATTTCAGGAGCAGATGTATCACCTACATTAAATGTAAATGTCTTAGTAGCGATATTACCCATGTTATCTTCAACAGATGCATTGATCACCTGTTCACCTAACTGAGTTGTATCTAATTCCTTATCAAAATTAATAAAATCTGTTACATCACCATCAACATTATCAGTTGCTTTGATGTAATCCTTTAAATTACTACTACCATTTGCTTCAACATTGATGACAAATCCATCATCAGTCTTAGATTCAAGAACTGGTGCTTCATTATCTACAACCTTAACATTAACAGTCTTAGTTGATTCATTGTTGAAAGAATCCTTTACTGTTACGTTAACAGTATAAGTTCCTAACTGGTTCTTTTCATAAGATTCAGCATGAATCTTAGTTTTTAATGTATCAGTATGATCTCTGTTATCAGAGATTGCAAAATCACTAGCTTTTAAGACAGTTCCATAAGGAACTTCAATTGTATTTGAATGTACAACAGGTGCTGTTCTATCAGCAACTGTATAACCCACGATTGCGAAAGCGGAAATAGCAAACACAGGAATGAACATTGTCTTCTGAGTTCTTACTCTATTAGATACGAAACTCATGATTTCTTTTGTTTTCTTATCCATTTTTCTCTCTCCTTTTGTCTTTCGACAGGCTCTATTATAACACCTCATAATAAAAAATAAAGAAAAATCTTAAGAAATAATTAAGAAATATCAAAATATGTAGTATTTATCATATAAAAATGAATTAAGAAATTTTTAAAAATAACTTAAGAATTATACAAAAAGGCCTATTTTGTAAAAAAAACTCATAAATTGTTCGAATAAAATGATTAGATTTTCATACTATATAATGGTAAAATAAATAATACTACAAGAAGGAGGTGGAATCATGTTTAGTAAGCTATTTAGTAAATTACAACGTGTAGGACAAAGCTTTATGATACCTATAGCTGTTTTACCTGTGGCAGGGTTATTAATGGGCATAGGTCAGTCATTCACAAATGAGACAATGATTCAGACTTACCATCTTCAATTTATATTAGGAAAGGGAACACCACTCTATGCATTATTCACAATTATGTGTAGTGCAGGTAAAATTGTCTTTGATAACCTTCCAGCTTTATTTGCGGTAGGTATTGCAATGGGTATGGCAAAACATGAAAAAGCGACTGCAGCTTTCTCTGCACTGGTTAGCTTTTTAGTTATGCATGCTTCTATTAATGCCTTACTTACTATTAATGGTTTTATAGTAGATGGGAAGGTGGCTGATTTTGTCAGACTAGGTACAATCAATGCGATTTGTGGCATTCAATCTTTAGATACAGGTGTCTTTGGCGGTATAGTAGTAGGACTTGGTGTTGCTTATCTTCATAATAGGTTCTATATGACACGACTTCCTGATTACTTATCATTCTTTGCAGGCACACGTTTTGTCCCAGTCATCTGTTGTGTGACATTTGTTTTTGTAGGAATCCTATTCTTTTATATATGGCCACCTATTCAGGAGGCTATCTATCACTTAGGTGTATTTATAAGAGACAGCAGTTATGCAGGTATATTCGTATTTGGACTTGTAAAGCGTATGTTGATTCCTTTTGGATTACATCATGTGTTCTATCTTCCATTTTGGCAGACAGGACTTGGTGGCAGTATGGTAGTGGATGGCCACCTGATCCAGGGAGCTCAGAATATCTTCTTTGCGCAGCTTGCTTCACCTCATGTCAAACATTTCAGTGTAGAAGCCACTCGCTTCTTCTCGGGAGAATATATCTTTATGATATTTGGCCTGCCTGGTGCTGCCCTTGCAATGTATCATTGTGCAAGACCAAGCCAGCGTAAAAAAACAGGAGGTTTATTACTTTCTGCTTCACTCACTTCTATATTAACAGGTATTACTGAACCAATTGAATTCACATTCTTATTTCAAGCACCACCACTCTTTTTGATTCATGCGCTTCTAGCAGGAAGTGCATATGCAGTGGCTCAGGCTTTAAATATAGCGATAGGTGTCACTTTTAGTGCAGGAGCGATTGATTTCTTCTTGTTTGGTATATTACAGGGTAATAGTAAAACAAACTGGGTCTTTGTCCCAATAATAGGTTTTATTTATTTCTTACTTTATTATTCAATCTTTAAGTTTGTGATTAAACGTTATGATTTTAAAACAGTAGGTAGAGGAGAAGATACACAGCTGCATACAAAAAAAGACTATTCTAGAAAGAAAAGTCTTGACGTAGACAGTTCTGTGTCTCATTCTATTGTAGAAGCATTAGGAGGTATTCCTAATATATTAGATGTTGATACATGTACAACACGTCTGCGTGCGACTTTAAAGGATCCAACATTAGTTGATGAGGAAGCTTTAAAGGAAACAGGTGCTGCAGGTATATATATGCGTGGAGAAGGTATCCAAATTACCTATGGACCACATGTTGTCATTATCGTATCAGAAATAAAACAGATATTACATGAAGGAGAATAAAGTGGAAAAACAGCGTTATGAAGTCATTGGAACGCTAAACAATAACGGAGTTGTCGCAAAAGATGAACTCAATAAAGAAGTTATATTACTAGGGAAGGGAATAGGCTTCAAAAGAAAAGCAGGAGATGTAATTGAGAATCCTGGAAAAAATATTAAATGCTATAGTTTAGAGAAGAATACTGGTAAGAATGTCTTACAGGGGGTTGATCCTATCTTCTTAGAAATAGCCAATGAAATTATCCGTTATGCAGAAAAAGAATTTGGTGATATAGATACTAAGATTCTTTTACCTCTTGCAGATCATATTGCATTCTCTATTGATCGTATTAAGAATGATATGGTCATCTCTAACCCTTTGACAAGTGATATTAGATTATTATTTGCAGATGAGTATGAAGTGGCCAAGAAAGCAAGAAAAATCATTAAGAGAAGATTAGGTTATGAAATCACTGATGATGAGATCGGTTATATATCTCTTCATATTCATGCAGCTTTGAGTTCTCAGCCACCTGGACGTTCATTACAGGTTGCCAGCATTATTCATCAAACAGTTATTTATGTAGAAGAAACATTTAATATAGTGATTGATGAAGACTCTATTGCTTATATTCGTTTAGTCAACCATATTAAATTCTTAATGGTCCGTTTAGATCGTAAAGAAGATGTACAGGTCTCTATGACAGACTATACAAAAGAAAAGTTCCCAGAAAGCTATGCTGTTGCATGTCGTGTCGCTGATTATATAGAAAAGCTGATTCTAGAAAAGATATCAGACGAAGAAGTAGGCTATCTTGCGATACATATAGAAAGAATCAGACATAGTGTATAGTAAAAGGCAGCGTAAGCTGCCTCTTTTCAATATTTGGCGTGCATGACAGGAATTGAACCTGCAACCTTCAGAGCCGGAGTCTGATACTCTATCCAATTGAGCTACATGCACATAGTTTATTCATTATATCATAGTTTATTCATTATATCATAGAAAGGATGAATTTTATGAGACAATTTATTGCACTTACATTCAATTCTTCTTTTAAAGAAGAATTAATGTCAATCATGGATACTTTAAAGGAAGAAGGGATTCAAGGTAAGTATTATGATCTAGATAATCTACATATGACTTTAGCTTTCTTTGGTGAAACAGATAGACAGGATGAAATTATGGAAATTATTCATTCTATTCCTTTTCCTGAAATCACCATTACTTTGAACCGTATTGGTCATTTCAAGAAGATTTATTGGGTAGGTATTAAAGACAATCCTGTATTAGATGAATATGTCAATACATTAAGAGGAGCATTAAAGGCACATGATATACCATTTGATGATAAACCTTTTTATCCACATATCACAATTTTAAGAAAAGCAGAAGAAGGAGATAGAACACTTCAAGAAGTCTCTACTAAAGACATCAAAGTAGAACTCTTGCAGGCTCATTATTTAGAAGAAGGGCTCAAGTATCTTCCTTATAATGAACAGTCTTTAATAGCGAAGATAAACAAAATATATCAACAAAAGGGACATGTCACTATCGCAATAGATGGAAGATGTGGAAGTGGGAAAACAACTCTTGCAAATAAATTAAAAGCATATTTTGATTGTCATATATTTCATATGGATGATTTCTATCTTCAGGAATATCAGCGTACACAAGAACGCTATAATGAACCAGGTGGTAATGTAGATAGAGAAAGATTTAAAAAAGAAGTATTAGAACCTCGTAAACAACATCAAGATGTTCTTTATCGTCCTTTTGATTGTTCCACAATGTCTATAAGTGAAGGAACCTTATACTCTTATAAACCTATTAATATCATAGAAGGGTCTTATTCATGTCATCCTGAATTAATAGATGCTTATGATCTTTCTATATTTGTAGATATAGATGAAACACTCAGACTTAAGCGTATAGAAAAAAGAAATGGAAAAGAAGCTCTTAACATGTTCATAAAAAAATGGATACCATTAGAAGAAAAATACTTTTCTTCATTTGATATCCAAAATCATTGTGATTTTTATTATAAAAAGCAGGTCGTTAGCGGCCTGTTCTTTATTTTTTCTAAGTGCTTTTTTAATAATCTTTAAACATCCCTGATCTTCATTAGAATCAGTAATACCATAAGCAAGTTTCTTGATTTCATCTACTGCATTCTCCATCGCAAAACCATACTTCACAGAATTTAATAAAGCATAATCATTCATCTGATCACCAAATGCGAGACATTCATCTCTAGAAATATGTTCATGTTCCTGAATATAACGCATACCAAGACCCTTATTTACACCATCTCTTTGAATATCCATCCACTCATTACCAGATGTAATAATCTGTAACCCACTAGGTAAGATAGAAGTAATATCACCAGCATTCTTTTTAATATCACCATTAGGGTCAAGTATCGCAACCTTAGTAATAGGTTCATCAATCTCATCAAAATCATCAATTAACTTATTTGAACAATAATAAGTAGTAAGTTCTTTAGTAAGATGATCCTTCTTTCTTGCATAAGCGTATTTCTCACCAGCTACTACAATCTTAAAATCAGGATAATGTTCCTTTACTCTCTCTATTGCAAGAAATGCTTTCTTACGGTCCATATCAAACACTTCCAAAGTATTTGGTCCCTTCGCAATATAACTGCCTCCATCTGCAATAAAATACATATCCTCACTCATTGGTAAAAACTTCTGGTAAAGTCTGGCATACTGATTACCACTTGCAGCTACAAACAGTACACCCTGTTCCTTCATCTCAAAAAATAAATCAATAAAAGACTTATCAAACTGCTTCTTATTATCTAGGAATGTTCCATCCATATCTGTCGCAATTAATTTGATCATTTGTCTTTTCCCCCTTTGTGAACAACTATAGCACACATCATTGAATTGTGGTAGACTATTTCAGAAAGGAAATTATTATGATAGTATTATTTATTCTATTATTTCTGATAATGGTATGTACATGGCGTACACGTTATCACATCTATACAAAAGGTTTATGCTCATTAGGTTTTATCCTCACTGCTTATTTCTCTCATCAAACAAAATTATTTCTTCTTATACTTCCAGCACTACTAGGCTATATGATTGGAGACATACTCTTATGTAAGAAGGAACTATTTAGATATGGTCTTAATGCATTCCTAATTGGTGATATAGCCTTCTTATTCTTCTATTATCACTTTGAACCATTTACATATATAGAATTAATTGTTCCTGTATGTGCTATGATTCTTCTAGAAATACTTGCTTACTATAAGATTGTAGATTTCTCAACTTACAAAACAGAACTGACTAGCTATATATTTGCGTTAGTCTGGCTTACTACAAAAGCTATTTTGACAGCTTTTACTCTCAATACTCTTAGCTTTATTATGATGGCTATAGGGCTTATTCTCTATCTCATATCTGATATTCTATTAGCGTTTTATAAGACAAATAAGATACAAATATTAGGAATATTAAATATTTTCTTCTATTATTTTGGAATATTTTTAACCGCTTACAGTTTTTCTTTCCTCTAATGTGTTAAAATAGATACAAAAGGGGAGAGAGAAATGTCAGAAACAGTAGTAGACTTAAAGCAGTTAAGGGAGATGCTTCATCATTTTGATACACTACATATTGCATTCCAAGATGACGAATATCCTTATATCGTTCCAATGAATTTTGGAATAGGTGATGATAAAGATAAAATAGTACTTTATATTTATACACCTAGAGAAGGAAAGATGACTCGCCTGATCAAAGAGAATCCTCATGTAGGCATACAGGCAGAAACACTCTATGAATATTTTTGTAAACCAGATAAGACTGTATCTAATTCTTACTCATCTATTATAGGTAAAGGTATTATTGAACCTATTTCTCATGAATCTTATAATGAAGCAATGGAGTCTATCCTGACTCATTGTGGCTATGAAACATATCCTTATAATAAGGATTATATAGATACATGCTATATTTATAAGATCACATTGAATCATGTGACAGGAAAAAATCATTTTAAAGGAGAAAATGTAAGTAACTAAATATATAGACTGTTGTGATTAAATGTGTTCAAATCCCCTCAAAGGAGAGCATTAAAATGAACACGACAAATATCACAAATTATAATTTATTGAAGAGATTAAGTTATGGAAGATAAACAAATATTACTTGATAATATAAATAAAGTGCATACTAGATAGTGTCAAGAATCTTGTGTAAATTCTTATTTCCTGTAAATTAAGTTTTCAGTAGATAAGATTAGTTGTTATCTATTAATTTGGAAACCATTGATCACGACCAACTAAACCAAAACC
>NZ_JACRWG010000067.1:0-11463 GCF_014306455.1 Catenibacterium faecis | reverse complement strand
AAGGCGATACAGAAATATAAGGCGACACATTATGCATAAAAAAATTGCCTGCCACTACGTGGCAGGCAAGGGTACATGTTTTTAATTATTTCACCTGTCTACTTGACAGGGGCGGTTCATAACTCATAGCCTCTATATAATGATTCCCAAGAATCCTAATGCAAGGAAAATAAGAATAAGATAGATAATGACCTTTAAACTCCATTTAAATATATAAAACATAACAATAAATGGAAGAAATGCAAGAAAGAACACCATAGATAATAATGTACCTAACATAATCATCACCTCACTCTTATTATAATATTATTTTCCAGAATCTCCATAGTTTTTAAGTACTCTAGCACTTGGGTCATTTACATCACAGTTTTCCCATGTTTTATTAGGCATCCAGAAGTCTTTGATCCATTTAGCTTTTCCTGGGTAATAAGATTCAAAGATATCACGATATAATAATGATTCTTTAGTAAATGGTGTACAGTAAGGATACTTCTCTTTGGCGTTTACTACATCTTCATCTGTGTATAATGAATCAGCATATTCTTTTAAGTAATCTACCATAGAATGTCCTACTGCATCAGAGAATGCAGCTTTTTCTCTAAATAAGATATCTTGAGGAAGATAGTTTAAACCTTCAAAAGCATGTCTTAATAGATATTTACCTTTGTTGTAAGTGTTCATTTTCTTCTTAGGATCAATACGCATAGTATAATCTACAAAATCAAGATCTGCGAAAGGAACACGTCCTTCTAAGGCATTTGCACTAATACATCTATCTGCTCTTAATACATCATACATATATAATTCACGCATACGTTTTTGAGATTCTTTCTGGAATTCTTCTGGACTAGGTGCAAAGTCTGTATATTTATAACCAAATAATTCATCACTGACTTCACCTGTTAGAATAACCTTTAAATCAGTATGTTCATGAATATATTTACATAGAAGATACATACCAATACTTGCACGAATAGTCGTAATATCCCAAGTTTCTAATGTACGAATGACTTCTCTTAAAGAACCTAATACATCTTCTTTAGTCATAATAACTTCTGTATGATCAGTACCTAAGAATTCAGCGACTTCTTTCGCATACTTTAAATCAATAGGATCTGTTTCCATACCAATCGCAAATGTCTTAATAGGTGTATCAGTAATACGCTGACCAATCGCACATACTAATGATGAATCTAAACCACCAGATAATAAATAACCAACAGGGGCATCACTCTGTAATCTCTTCTTAACGGCTTCAATTAATTTAACACGTAGGTTCAAGGCAATTGTTTCTACATCATCATTATGCATTAATTTCACATCAGCCACATCATTGAAGCATACAAACTTTTCACCATCATAATAATGTCCTGGTGGGAAAGGCATAATTTCTTTACAGACAGGCATTAAAGCTTTGGCTTCAGAACCAAATGCGATAGTGCCTTTTTCAGTATATCCATAAAACATTGGACGAATACCAATTGGATCTCTGGCAGCCATCATCTTATCAGTATCTGCATCATATAAACAGAATGCATATTCACCATCTAAATATCTTACAAGTGTATCTAAACCATATTTTCTATATAAAGGAATTAATACTTCACAGTCACTAGAAGACTTGAAAGTATATTCATCCATAATATTCTTCTTTAATTCTGGGTAGTTATAGATTTCTCCATTACATACCACAATAGTATGATCATCAGAAAATGGCTGCATACCATTTTCACTTAAATCCATAATAGCTAATCTATTGAAACCAAAAGTCTTATCAAATAATCTAGAAGTCTCAATCATATCAGGACCTCTACCTTCAATCTTTCCTAAAACTTCATCAAATACATCAATCTCTACTTCTGTAGAACCCATTGTTAGAAAACCACACATTTACATTTTCCTCCTATACTTGAGTCAAAAAAAACTCGCTTTGTGGTGCGAGTATCTTACTAAGTCGTTGAGTCTATAACTAAGTACAGACATACTTCAAAGAGCATGCGATACCCGCCAGCGGTAACGTCGCTGAAAGAACGTTCTAGCCTACTTGCATTATGCTTTGGGTAGACAGCTCAGAGGTGTTCTTCATCTATCACTTAACTGTAAGTCTTCCACCAATCACTTACTCGCTAGAGTCTCTGTCATAGATTACTCTCCTCGTCTTCGCCTTTGTTGGGTCTAAGTATAGTACAAATATTTAGTCAATGCAATAATAAATTATTATAAAAATATTAAAAAATAATTAAAATTTAGTATTTGTATTAAATTATGATTAATTATGTCGTTATATGAAAAATAATCATTAAATATTATAACTGTGGTAGAATGGAGATAGACAAGGAGGAAAGACCATGAAAGCAAGAACTTACTCAATCATAGAGTTCAAAAGAATACTAGAAAACAATGGTTATCGCTTCCTTAGACATGCAAAAGGGGACCATTGTATTTACTCTAATGGTGAACGCACTATCACTATTAAGAGGACTCATGTGAATAAGATGATTGCCCGTAGACTTATTAGAGAACATGATTTAAAGGTAGAAGACTAACATCTTCATTCACAAAACTTAAGCATGAAAACAACCTCTGGGCGAATAGACTAGAGGTTATTTGTGTGTTGTATTTCTACCAATAAATTAAGATTTATTATGAAATTGTGATAATTGATTACTTATCTTGGTAGATAGAATCCTATGATATAATTTGTGCATGGAACAACCGTATACGGTAGGTGGTTATCCTTGGTCGTTATGACGAAGGTACGCAACCCTTCGTGATTCTTCTCTTAAGTTGAAAACGGAGGTGATGCCTGATGACAACGTATGAAATAATCATGATTATGTTAACGTGTTTGACACTGATCATATCTTTATTGACAATTGTTGTTAGAGTACTTCTTATCATTATTGATAAGAACGAAAAAAAGTAACTACCTCGCTCCTAGGAAAAGTTTGAGGTAGTTACTTACCAAAAATAAATCCAAGGACAACCGCTTACTGGTTGTTCCATCTTTCGTTTCTATTATAGTTTACAACAAATTTGAAGTCAATATATGTGACTATGAGTGATGCTCATAGTTTTTTTGAAAAAAATTTAACTTTTTTTGAGAAAAAAACCATCTTCTAGATGTATAGGTTAGTAGAGGGCCAAAGGAGGTGGTGATTGTGAAGTGTCCTGTATGTGGCAATGAGGATGAAAACTACATTAGCTATATCAATAAGAGACCTTATTGTAGAAAGTGCATAACATTTGGACGTATTTATTTAGATGAAGTTTATCCAATACATAAGATTCCTTTAATAATGACTGATGCGTCCTATCATCTTTCTTTTAGATTATCATCCCGCCAGCAGTTCATCTCTGATCAACTTATCACGAATTATGAGAATGCCACGAATTCTATTGTCCTTGCCGTATGTGGCTCTGGTAAAACAGAAATTTCTTATGCAATCATCAAGCATGTGATTGAAAATGGTGGACGAGTATGCTTCACAATCCCTAGAAGACAATTGTGTATAGAATTACATGAAAGAATTCAGAAGGATTTTCCTCACTTAACCATTGGTCTTCTATATGGAGGCTATCAAGAGAATAGTGATGCCCCCTTAATCATTTGTACAACTCATCAGCTCTATCGATTTGTATCTTCTCCTTTTGATTTAATTATTATGGATGAAGCAGATGCCTTTCCTTTTTATGGAGATGATGTATTGAACTCAATCTTTTATCATGCCTCTAAAAGGTATATTAAATTATCCGCTACATTACTTGAGGAAGATATTCATGATGAATGTGTCATGATCATGAATCGACGCTACCATGGTCATGATCTGCCTGTTCCTCATATTTATATCATTCCTCAATTTTTGTGGCTCATATCCTTGAAATACTGGATTAAGAAACTATTAGAAACACACCAGAAAGTATTAGTATATGTACCTAGGAAAAGTGACGCACAATACTATGCAGACTTATTAAAGGATACATATAAAGTACAGGGTGTAAGTTCTGAGTCTCTTTATTTAAATGAATATACAAAGGATTTTAAAGAAGGATTATTAGATGTCTTAATCACCACAACGATATTAGAAAGAGGAATCACAATAGAAGATGTACAGGTGATTGTATTAGAAGCAGGAGATCGTATATTTGATGAAAGAACATTGATACAGATTGCGGGAAGAGTAGGAAGAAAAATAGGATATGAGGATGGAAGAATATTATTAATAGATAACCATTATTCAAAGGCGATGAAGGAATGTATCAAAACCATTCAGAAGCTCAACAGGATGTCTGTTTGATCTGTTTATCCTCTATATCTAAAACATCTTCTTTTCATCAATTATTTACGCATCACTGTATCTGTTCCTCCTGTTTATCTTTATTTAAGAGAATTGATATTAAGACAAACTTTCAAGGTTATCCGCTACGCATATTATATGCTTACAATGATTTCTTCCGTACCCTGCTTTTTCGTTATAAGGGACAATATGATTATGCCTTAAAGGATGCTTTCTTAGATATGTACAAAAGAGAACTACAAAGACGCTATAAGGATTATTTGATTGTTGTTGCGCCAAGTGCGTCAAAGGCCAATGTTGTGCGTGGTTTTGCCCCTAACCAAGCCATCGCAATGACAATTCACTCTCATGTTTTCAATGGACTTTATAAGAAAGTAGATTATAAACAAAGTGATCAGTCTTATACACAAAGAGCAGGGATACGTGATGTTATTGGTTTAAGAGGTGGTGCATTCCTTAAAAATAGGAAAATATTACTCTTAGATGATGTGATGACTTCTGGAGAAACAATCAAGACCTGTCTAGAATTAATTAAAAAAGAAAAACCTCAGAAAATCGAAATATTGATCCTCTCTATGAAAGAAAAATACCTTGTAAACTTGGGAATAATTAAACAAGCAAGGAGTATATAAAATCTTTTGTTTTTTGCGGTATGTATGATATAATGTATACGATTTTGTATTGAAAGGAGACACATCATGCCTAGTAAAAAACAAGAAATTAGAAAACAAGTTAAGAAAAAATTAAAAAAGGAAGGAATGGAGCATCAGGAACTCAATCAAGAGGCTGAAATCGTTGATTTAGGTGATCATCGTGGTGATGATATCATTGTAGAATCATTTGACGATATCAAGACAGATGCAAAACCATTACCATTCTCTACAACACCTCAGAAAGAGAAAAAAGGAATTACTGGCCGTATTAAGAGTATTTTCTCACAGGACAGTTCAATTCTACGTAAATTAGAAAAACAGGCAGATGAAATTATTGCGATAGAACCTCAGGCTCAGGCGATGAGTGATGAAGAATTATGTGCTCAGACTCAATTCTTTAAGGATCGTCTAGCAAAGGGTGAGACATTAGATGATATTTTACCAGAAGCATTTGCGGTTGTACGTGAAGCAGCTTATAGAGTACTAGGACTCAAAGCCTTCAAAGTACAGTTAATGGGTGCTATTTCACTTCATAATGGTGATATTGCAGAAATGAAAACAGGTGAAGGTAAAACTCTAACATCTATCTTCCCAGTTTATTTGAATGCCTTAGATGGTAAGGGTGTTCATGTTGTTACAGTTAACGAATATTTAGCACGTCGTGACTGTGAATTAAATGGACAGGTTTATAAGTTCTTAGGTTTAACTGTTGGTTTAAATGAAAGAGAACTAGATGCAGATGATAAGAGAAAACAGCATGCATGTGATATTACATATACTACAAATGCTGAATTAGGATTCGATTACTTACGTGATAACATGGTAACTAACTATGAAGATAAAGTACTTCGTCCATTACATTATGCATTAGTCGATGAAGTAGACTCTATCTTAATCGATGAATCACGTACTCCATTAATTATTAGTGGTGGTAAAAAGAAGACTGCTTCTATGTATATATCTGCTGACCACTTTGCGAAGAGCTTAAAGAATGAAAAAGATTATCAGGTTGATGTTGAAAGTAAGACATGTACATTAACACCTGATGGTATTGCGAAAGCAGAAAAGGCATTTAATGTAGAAAACCTATATGATCCACAAAATACTGCTTTAGTACACTATATCAATCAGGCACTTAAAGCAAACTATACAATGACTAAGGACATTGAATATATGATTGCGACTGAAGATGGCAGCCATGATATTAGAAATGCTTCTATTATGATCATTGACCAGTTTACTGGACGTGTTATGCCAGGTCGTGCTTATTCTGATGGTTTACATCAGGCTATTGAAGCAAAAGAAGGTGTACCAATCAAAGAAGAAACTGTTACACTTGCCACAATTACTTATCAGAACTTCTTCAGATTATTTGATAAGCTAGCTGGTATGACAGGTACTGCAAAGACTGAAGAAGAAGAATTCCGTCAGATCTATAACATGCGTGTTGTAGTTATTCCTACAAACAAGCCTGTTATTCGTGATGATAAACCAGATTTAGTATTCTCAAGCAAGAAAGCTAAATATGCAGCTATTATTAGAGAAGTAGAAATGCGCCATGCTTATGGTCAGCCAATCCTTCTTGGTACAGTGGCTGTAGAAACATCTGAAATCTTATCTAAGATGTTAAGCGCAAAAGGTATTAAGCATAATACATTAAACGCTAAGAACCATGCTAAAGAAGCTGCTATTATCGCTAAGGCTGGTGTGAAGGGTGCCGTTACTATCGCTACTAACATGGCTGGTCGTGGTACTGATATTAAGCTTGGTGAAGGTGTTGCTGAAATTGGTGGTTTAATGGTTATTGGTTCTGAACGTCATGAATCTAGACGTATCGATAACCAGTTAAGAGGACGTTCTGGTCGTCAGGGGGACCCAGGATGTTCACAGTTCTTTGTATCATTTGAAGATGAATTAATGCAGAGATTCGCAAGTGAAAAGATTAAAGCTCTCACTGATTCATTTATGGATGATGAAGCCATTGAATCTAAGATGGTGACTAAATCTATTGAAACTGCTCAGAAACGTGTAGAAGGTCAGAACTTCGATATGCGTAAGCAGTTACTAGAATATGATGATATTATGCGTCAGCAGCGTGAAATCATGTATAAAGAAAGAGATGATATCATGCGTTCTAAAGACTTATCAGAAATCATCAAGGGTGAATTCTTAACAGCTATCGAACTAGATATGCCTAAGTTCACTAATAATGAAGGTAAGAAGCCAGTTGTAGATATTGAAAAATTCTTAAACTATGTTGGTAAGAACTACATGTTATTAAGTGAATTAGTAGCCAAGAATCCAGGCAAAGCAGTGAATGATCCTCAGAAGGTTATCGATGCAGTCAGTGAAGTCGTATTCATGAGCTATGAAAACAGATTCAATAAGGATCTAGAAGATTCAGTAAAACTTGATTATGAACGTCGTGTTCTTTTAGGTATCATTGACCATACATGGATCAACCATATTGATGCAATGCAGAAACTTAGAAATGGTATCTACTTAAGAGCTTATGCACAGCGTGATCCTCTTCAGGAATATACAGAAGAAGGTTTCTATATGTTCGAAGAGATGACAAAATCTATTTCTCAGGAAATTGCTCGTAATATTGTCCATATGGGTATCCGTCCTGGTACAGAAGCAGAAATGAACATTCCAGAAATCAAGGTTGAACTTGAATTTAAATAATGGAATTATATGAAATCAAAAACGGGCTGGAAGATGCCCGTTTATTATTAGACCAATTATATGTTTCTGCAAATATTGAAGTACTAAAAAGAGAAATAGAAGGACTAACTGTACAGACAATGGACGAACATTTCTGGGATGACCAGGCACATGCGACTAAAGTATATGCTCATCTGAATGAAATGAAGAAAGTGGCTGATACAGATGATTCTTTAGAAGCAAGCTATAAAGAACTTGTTGAAGTATATGAATATGTCAAGGATACAGAAGATCCTGACTTCATGGCTTCTTTAGAAGAAGATTATATTAAATTCCAAAAGAATCTCGATGAATTTGAAAAGACATTATTATTTGATCAGGAATATGACCATTCTAATGCGATTGTAGAAATTCATCCAGGAGCTGGAGGAACTGAATCTCAGGACTGGGCTGAGATGCTTATGCGTATGTATATACGTTATGGCGAAAAGAAAGGATGGAAGGTTGATGTTGATGATTATCTTGCAGGTGATGAAGCAGGATTAAAATCATGTTCTATCCGTTTTACTGGTTATAATGCGTATGGTCATTTAAGAGCAGAGAAGGGTGTTCATCGACTTGTACGTATTTCACCGTTTGATTCATCAAAAAGAAGACATACATCATTTGCGTCTGTAGAAGTTTCACCTGAATTAGATGATGATATTGAGATTACGATTGATCCTAAAGATTTACGTATTGATACATATCGTGCATCCGGTGCTGGAGGACAGCATATTAATAAAACTGATTCAGCAGTTCGTATTACGCATATTCCTACGAATACAGTTGTTTCTTGTCAGTCACAGCGTTCTCAGTTACAGAACAGAGAACAGGCCATGTTGATGTTAAAGAGTAAATTGTATTTATTGATGCAGGAAGCTCATGCTGAAAAACTATCTGAAATTCAAGGTGAAAAGAAGAATATTGAATGGGGATCTCAAATCCGTTCTTATGTTCTTCATCCTTATTCTATGGTCAAAGATAACCGTTCTGGTTATGAATCAAATGATCCAAAGAAAATATTAGATGGTGATCTTGATGATCTTATTTATGCTTATTTAAGATCTCAAGTTAAGGAGAAAAATAATGAGTAAAATACATTCTGCAAAGAAATTAGTGATTGATTTTATTTTAGTTATGCTAGGTAATGCCATTATGGCTTTAGGTACTGCAGGTTTTGCGGTACCAGCTAAGATTATTCTTGGTGGTGCATCAGGTCTTGCTCTTTCATTCCAGCATTATGTGTTCTATGTTCATTTATCAACACTTGTACTCGTCATTAACATAATCGCATTTGTTGTTGGCTATATTGTATTAGGAAAGAAGTTTGCAGTAGGAACACTCGTTTCTACATTCGCATTCCCATTCTTCCTTGCATTATTTGAAAAGAGTTACTATTTGACACATTTAACTAAGGATACATTACTTGCAGCTGTTTATGCAGGATTTCTTATTGGGGTAGGTCTAGGACTTGTATTAAGACTTGGTTATAGTACAGGTGGTATGGATATTCCACCATTACTTGTGAATAAGTATACAGGTCTTTCTCTAGGATTATTAATTAATATATTTGATATTTTGATTCTACTTATTCAGATCCCATTTTCAAATGTTGAAGAAATTCTCTATGGTATTATTACTGTTGTGATGTCTACATATATTATTGATAAGATGATGTTACTTGGACAAAACAACATCCAGGTTATTGTTGTATCAGAACATTATGAAGAAATTGCTGAACGTTTAATGAAAGATGTAGATCGTGGTTGTACATTCTTAAATATCACAACTGGATTTATGAAGAATGATTCTAAGGCTGTTATGGTAGTCTTAAATAGACGTGAATATGCTGCATTTCATGAGATTGTTCAAAATATTGATCCAGAAGCCTTTGAAATCACAAGTGAAGTTCATAGTGTAAACGGAAGAGGCTTTACATTACCTAACGTTAATCTTGATAAATGGTCTTCAAAAGAAATTTAAAATAAATCATTACTTATTATGAGTATGTGCTATAATGGGGAAACAAGGAGTGTGGTGCTATGCAAGAAATGATTAAACTTGAAAACGTAACAAAAGTTTATAAAACTGGCGTACGTGCTGTAAATGATATGTCACTTACAATCGATGCTGGCGAATTTGTTTATGTCATTGGTCCAACTGGTGCTGGTAAATCTACATTTATCAAGCTTCTCTATCGTGAAGAAAAAGCAACAAGAGGTAAAGTTATTGTTGATGGAACCGATGTATCTCGTATTAAGAACTCTAAAGTCCCATATTTTAGACGCAGGATTGGAGTTGTATTCCAGAACTATCGTCTTCTACCAAAAAAGACAGTCTTTGAAAATGTCGCTTTTGCGCTAGAAGTAACTAATACACCAAAAACTGAAATCAGAAAAAAAGTTCGTAATGTGCTAGAACTTGTAGGTCTAGAAGACAAAGCGAATTCGTTCCCACATGAATTATCAGGTGGGCAGCAGCAGCGTGTAGCGATTGCTCGTGCTATTGTTAATCAGCCTAAAGTATTAATTGCGGATGAACCAACAGGTAACCTAGATCCTGAAACATCTCAGGGAATCATTGAACTTCTAGAAAGAATCAATGATGTCCGTCAGACAACTGTACTTGTTGTCACACATGACCGTGAAATCGTTCAGAGAAATAAGAAGAGAACTATTCTTATTGAAGATGGTTGTGTCACAACAGATACAAGTTTAGGAGGTTATCAGTCATGGAATTCGTAGAAGAATTAAAGGCAATGCCTAAGCATTGTAAAACTGCTTTCCAGAATATCTGGAGAAACGGTGTAATGTCTATTTCATCTATCTTTGCAGTAACTATTACGTTAATATTGATTGGTGTTGTTTCAGTTATCGCAATCAATGTGAACCATATGACTGTGAATATTGAAAACAGTTTAAATATCTATGTTAAGGTTGATAGAGCAGCTACTGATGAACAAAGTAAAGCAGTAGGAGATGAAATCAATAAATTAACTGGTATTAAGAAAGTTAATTATTCAAGTAAAGATAAAGAATTAGATAAATTAATTGCATCTCAGGATAAGAATTCAAAACAGTTATTTGAAAACTATCGTACTGATAATCCTCTTGGTGATGCATATATTGTAGAAGTCAAGAATGCGAAGAATCTTGATAAGATTGCGAAGAAGATTGGGGATATTCCTTGTGTAAAAGAAGTGACTTATGGTGGCTCTTCTACAAATAAATTAGTGGATATCCTTGAATCTGTACGTAATGGTGGTGCCATCTTTGTAGTGGCATTAATTGTAGTCGCATTATTTATGATTGCGAATACTATAAAAATCACTATTACATCTCGATCAACAGAAATCTCAATCATGAGAATGGTCGGTGCTTCTAACTGGTATATCCGTATTCCATTTATGTTAGAAGGTATCTTTATTGGACTTATTGGTTCTATTGTGCCATTGTTGATATTAGTATATGGTTATAAATTTGCTTATGTGACAATGACATCAATGATGTCATCTAACTTGATTACATTTATGTCACCATATCCATTAGTATGGCAATTAGGTGCTCTGCTTGCACTACTTGGTGCTGCAGTTGGTCTATTAGGTTCATTCTTCTCAGTACGTAAATTCTTGAAATTATAACTGCACATATGTGCAGTTTTTTTGTAGAATAATAGTGAGGTGATAAGTGTGAAACAAAAATCAATCAAAACGTATAAAAAAAGACAAACTTAAAAACAAGTTTGAATAATTTAGAAAAAATAGAATAGTTGAATTTTATGGTTTAGTTAATTTAGAAACGTCA
>NZ_JACRWG010000066.1:0-11719 GCF_014306455.1 Catenibacterium faecis | reverse complement strand
AAACTGGACTATTATAAGGATCTTGATGCATTATACTAATTAGACAAATCATAAATAATATATCGGGAAAAGTCCATAAAATCAGGACTTCTTTTCGTCGTGGAAAAAGACTGGATAGCAGACGCGAAAAAAATGAGCATCACCTTACGGCGATGCTCATTTAGCAGGGACTGTCAACATTCTGTCCTTGACTTTTGAACCAGTTTAACTGCCACCTGGTCTAAACGCAATATATTTCCGCGACTAGACGAATATTATTGCGTTTTTATTATATGTTATATTCTTCTTTTATGCAAGAGAAAGGGCTGTAACGAATAGATAGTATTTTATCATCTAACCTTTTAATCGGCTTTCAATATCTGATGCACTATATAATACATCTGTTACAATCACATTATCTCCCTGGATTACAAAAAAGACAGAGTAATTGTCTACCAACAATCTTCTCATCTCTTTGCTTCTTTCCGGCTCTGATTCCATAATACAGATTCTCTCAGCCATAGTATCCAATGTCAAAATAGCGTCTGCAATCCGGTTATATTGATCCATCGCATTTTCCGGTGCCTGAAGAACATAAGCAATATGATTATATAACTGCTCCATATCAGCCAATGCTTCATTTGTAATCTCAACTGTATAGTGTTTCATATCAATGATTCTCTCTAAATTTTGCGAACGCTTCCGTTGCATTTTGCACTCTTCCTGCAGCTATATCATTGTAACCTTTTTCCAATTTCTGATGGATTTCTTCTGCTGTCATGCCATCTGCATGAATCGATACTGGTGCTTTTGGTAAAGAAACAGAAAATGGAATTCCACCTGTAAGAGAAATTTGATTCAAATACATATCAATCGCTGTTGACATAGGAACACCTAACTGAGACAATACTTTTTCTGCCCTCTCTTTGACGGCTGGGTTTACTCTTAAGTTTAATGTTGCTGATTTACCCATAATCACACCTCCTTGTTTCTTATATTGTAACGCTTTTGTCGTTACAAATCAAACATTATTACTCACATGTATCTACTTTACAATTGAGGAATCTATAATCTTGTATTTTAGTCATTTTATTCCTTTACAAAATGTATTTTTTGTTGTTTGACTCCACCTGATTCTTTACTCTTTTTAATATTGATATCTACAGTTGGAGTTACATCAGATGAGGATACTTTTCTATAAGAAACATTTGTTCCATCTGATAATTATGCAATAGTTAGCTTTCAAACAAAAAACATATACCCAATCGGATATATGGTCCTATGTCTTATGTTCCGTTTGGGCTTTAGTTCTAATGGGCGATGCAACTACATTAGTCTATGCCTTAACAACATAGACTGTTCAAATCAGCGAATGATGTCTCCATCATTTTGCGGCAGCAGTCCGTATCCCTAAAGTAACCTCACTTATCGATTTCATATATATGTAAAATACCTACTACTCATCTACAATAGACAAAATATATAACTTGTATAAAGTAAATGGTGCCGACTGCAGGAATCGAACCTGTGACCTACGCGTTACGAGTGCGTTGCTCTACCTACTGAGCTAAGTCGGCATCTAAGTATAGTATAGTCTTCTTCTATTTTAATACAAGTAAAAACCACTGGAGGAGAGCCAGTGGTTCTAAAAAAACAATTTAATACAATTAGAAGGGAGTTTTATTTATGAATCGTAAACAGGACGCTTTTATTATTAGGGAGTGGCCCTCTTTACAGTTATTAATATAGTCTTAGTATATGAACTAAGTATGAACAAAAACAAAAAAAAGATCTGACTCCCTATTTCAGACCTTTCCAAGAGCTATTCTAATCGTAATACGACTCCCACAGTCATATTAGCATACTTTTTCTATAACAACAATATTTTTGTTACGCTTTGTTTTCCATATCCTTTATTTTTTCAATAAAAGCAGGATCATATTTCTTTCTTAAGCTCTTTCCAGCAATATAGTTTGGAGAAGTTATTAGGGGACCATACTTTAACTGGATACAGGCATCTAGATATAAGCCAAATATAGATGAAATATAACTATATGACTTGTTTAATGCATAAATATGGTAGAGGTTTAAGTCATTGAAGATGGATTTGTCTGCCACAATACAGGCTACTAGTTTAGAACCTTCATAGATAGGATATACGTAACCTGTTTCTAATCCAACTCTATACATCTTATATTTAACACCGTCATACTTTAATACAAAGTAGCCTGATTGAGATGTAAAGCCTGTTTTCTGATAGATTACACCTAGACTTTCTTCTTCAAATAACATTCCATATTTCTTATGTCCTACCTTATCCCATTCAGGCTTAATTTTATCAGGATCATAAATTAATGAGAATTCGCGTGAGAGAAAATTACCTTGAATTTCTCCTCCTTGATTAAACTGTTTAGGTAAAGAGGCTCCACCAAGTTTATTATTTCCTTTTGCGATTTCGTAATCTATATTAAAAGTAGATAGGATTTGGTTTAAGTCTATTATCATAATGAGTTCACTCCTTTCCCATATTTTAACATTATTATTCGCTTTTAAAAAGAGTTCATTATGTATATAATTAATTCGAAAGAGGTGAAGTGTATGGCTATTAAAGTAAAAGCAAAGGATGCAGATACTCTAGAGGAAGAACTAGAAGAATGGTCATTAGGTGTCAATCTTGTAAATACAGCACCTACTCAAACAAAAGAAACCGTCACTTTTAGTACAGACCAAATAAAAAAAGATAAGTCTAAGAGAACGACTTATCTTAATGATGATCTAGAAGATCCTACATTATAAGCACTTAGGTGCTTATTTTTTTTCTTTCAAAAGATCTCTGATTTCTTCTAATAATACAATGTCTTCTGACTTTGGTGCAGGTGCTGCTTTTTCTTCTTCCTTCTTACGGAAACTCACAACCTTATTAATCGCTTTAATACAGATAAAGATACAGAAAGCCATTAATAAGAAGTTAATGAGGTTAGAAAGGAATGATCCATACTTGATATTAATATTATTAATCTTAAGAGTTAATTCTGTAATATCAGATGGAATCTTAATAATTGCAGATAATACAGGCATAATAATGTCCTGTACAAGAGATGTGACAACAGCAGTAATAGCAGTACCTAAAATTACACCGACAGCCATGTCAATGACATTGCCTTTAAATGCGAATTCTTTGAATTCGTTCCATAGCTTTTTCATGTTGTGTCTCTCCTATATTCAGTTTATGCAGCAGGTGTTTCGTCTTCTTCCTGATGACCGCTTATAGCCTTGATGAATTCCTTGTTGATAACAAATGCCTGATCAAATGGGTTGATTAATAAAGCGTCATATTCTCCAGCACCGAAGAATGTAGCAATATGCTGATCAAATGGACGACATTCGCTGATTAATACCTGTCCTTCCTTTAATTCAACATTATCTTTGATGCCCCATTTATCAATCTGTTCATTAGATGTAAAGAGTGGGAAATAGCTTAATTCATTACCTTCATCATCTTCTGCAGATAATGAAGGAATAATCATAGATGCATCCTTTTTTAATTCATATGTACCATCTGGTAAAGTAACTAAATCTGATTTATTCACAATCGTCATTAATGCAAAACATGAGCGTTCAACTACATCTTCCATAAGTGATTGGAATTTATCTTTTTCTTCTTCACCTTGTGCTTCCATATATTCATCATATAACCAAGAGAACTCCATATTACCTGGTACTCTATGACCAATTGTTTCATGATGATCTACACCATTGTTTTCTTCAACACCCATATTACTTAATGTATCTCTACCTAGAGTAAATGCATCTGTTTCTGGATCAATAACCATACCATAGATTTCATCATCACCTGTATTAAACAATTCATTTAATAAGAATTCATAGTCTACTTCTACTAATACATTATGACGATCTGGGAAATCAGAATCTTCTAAAATAGAAGAATTCTGTGCATTTTCTACAGTAGTATAAATTGCATACCATTCATCTCCGTCATCATCACATACTGTCTGTAAGAAGAATGAATCTTCATCATCATCGTCTACAGAAATATATGTAAGGAATGTAGAAGCCTTTAATGTATGCATTAAATCATCTTCTAGTTTAGTGGCAGTAAAAGAAGCTTCTCCATATTTACCACAGCTTTCTTTCCAATCTTTATCAGTTGTTTCTACTGGTGTTGTGTTTAATAATGGTTTACTCATTCTTTTACTCCTCCCCTTCTATTAATCCCATTGTAGTTAGGATTTCTTTTGTAAGTACAATATTATCTGTGAATGGATTAATAACGAGTGCATCAAAGCCTTCACCATTATTAAGTCCTCCTAGATGAGTAACAAGATCAGCAGTTAGTAGCATAGATTTTCTTTCTTCATCTTCAGCATTCCAGCCATCTAATGTTTCAATATCTTCCTGTGATGTAAAGAGTGGAACAATATTAGCCTGATCACCATGATCTTCACTTGATAACATTCTAATCGCAAAATCTGCATCTGATCTAGCAACGTATGTATTACCATCTTCTACTACTAAATCTTCTTTTCTTACCATAATAGGTAATGCGAATAAAGCATCATCAAATGCTTCCACCATATGACTAAAGATTTCTGCTTTCTTATCATCATCTTCAGTATTCTGGAAAATCTTCCAAATTTCTTTAATAAAGATATTTGCAGGAGTAATGTTACCTAAATCTTCTGTATGGCCTAAACCATTACATAAACGTTTAGAAATCTGTACTAATTCTTCTCTTGTAAGAATATAGTCATCACTAAATGGGTTAATCACAATACCATCAATTTGATTACCATCAGCAAGTGTAAGTTCTTTTGCTAGGAAAGCATAGTTGACTTCTACTGCTTCTACTTTTCTTCCTGGCATTGATGTTTCAGGTTTCGCAAGACTGCTTTTTAATTCTTTTAATGAAGTATAAACAGAAATAAAATTCTTACTTCCATCCTGTGGTGAAATAGTAAAGAATGAATGATCATATTCTAAATTTTCACCACTTTCTGGTAGATTCATATAACCATAATAATGTGATTCTGTTAGGTTCTTAAGGAATGCTTTATAGGCTGCTTCTTTGTCATCCTGAGCTTTTTTCCATGCATCAAGGGAGTCAGTCCATCTTGATGTAGTAAATGCTTGAGCATCTTTTAAAGGTTTGTAATTCAACTTGTTTTCCTCCTTAGTTGATAGTTTCTTTATTATAAAACATTTCATCTAACATGTCTTTAGAAAACCCTAGATGATCTGTAAAAGGATTAATGAGAATACCACAAAATGCATCACTAGAAAAGAGTACATCCTTGTATGATTCAAATGATTGACATGTAATAATCATTTCCATATCTGGTTCATCATGATCAAGATTCATTCTTTTAATATCATTTAATCCTGTAAATAAACTAATATAGAGTTTATTAGGATCAGCATGAGAACACATAAGTGGTTTGATATAAATATCAGCACCTGTGTGTAATGCAAGTTCTCCTGTCTTATTTGTATATAAGTCTTTCTTATTTACAAGTACTGGACAGGCAAAGACCCCATCCTCCATAAGGTCTTCTACACTTTCTTTTAATAACTCTTTTACATGAGGATCTTTACCATTAGAATGATAGATCTTCATATTCTTTCTAAACTTTAAATTAGCTGGCACAAGACTTGGTAAATCTTCTTGATGATTAATACCTGTTGTTGTATTGTGTCCTATACTATTTAATAGTTTCTCATTTGCAATAAGCTTTTGTGAGAAAGGATTAATCACTAAACCATTTAGCCCTTCTGTACGCATATATATCTCTTCTAAGAGGCGTTTATAAGAAGCTACCATTACTTCTACCTGGTAACCTTCTTGTGGTTCTGGAAGGTCTATATAGTCTGTTATTTCCTTTATATTTGTGAAAGCAGGTAAATAGGATTGTTGATCTTCATTAGATACAGAAATGATTTCATAATCGGAATTATCATTGTTTAATGGTCTTTGAACCATTACAAGATAATCTGAATGAGATATCAAATAATGAAAACGTTCTGTAATATTTGTATTGATATCATAATCTTGAAGCCAAAGATTAAAGAGATTATTCCATTCTTTACCATCAGGATAATGTTGTGGTGATACAATACTTAAACCATTATAATCCATAAAAAAACCTCCTTCCTTCTCTATTGTACCATGTTAGAGATGATAAGAGGTTTGTATTCTTCAATTATTTTATTAAATCTAGTACTTTCAGAAGGTTTTCTTTGATACAAAGTAGATGAGGTTGTGTCATATCACTAATATCTACTAAATCAGGTACTCCAATAACATCTATACCTGCAGCATCTGCCGCAATAATACCATTTCTAGAATCTTCTAGAATGAATGTTTCTTCTTTCTTAAGCTTGTATAGTTCTATAGCTTTATTGAATATTTCTGGATTTGGTTTAGCACGAGTGACATGATCACCACATACAAACTTATCAAAGTACTTGTCTAAACCTGCAGACTTGAGAGAGAATAGTACATCTGGTTCAAAAGTAGAACTAGTAAGGACCAATGTATAACCATTATCTTTTAGATATGTTAATAATTCATGCGCACCTTTTTTTACTGGCATAGGGTTTGTTTCTAAGTACTTTCTTGTCTCAGCAATCTTATCTTCTCTAAAACGAGTAAAGTAGTATCTATTTCCCGTAATCTTCTCTAACATTTCTTGAGCGGCTAGACCGTTTGAACCAATTGATTTATAGGCAGCTTCTGGATTAAATGGTTCATTATGTTGTGCAAATACCTTTTCCCACATCTTTATTCCTAAAGCTTCACTATCAATGAGTAGTCCGTCCATATCAAATAATACATTCTTCTTATTTTCTAACATATGATTAATCCTCCATATCAATACTGTATCATTATATAGTGAGATTAGGTATATGTAAAATAATTATTGATAGCGATTACAGTTTGTGCTATAATAATGGTTGAAAAGAAAAGCAGAAAAAAAGACTTGAATATTCCCCCATTCAAGTCTTTTTTTGCGTTTAATTTACTTTTTTTAATGCCTGCAGGTATTCTTTTTGATTTCAATCCACGCACCCATCGTGGGGTGCGACTGAGGAAATTGCAGATGTTTTGATTGTTATTGAAATTTCAATCCACGCACCCTTCGTGGGGTGCGACCTCCATCACCTTTATAATCCCATGTTTTACTTACAATTTCAATCCACGCACCCATCGTGGGGTGCGACAACGATTTGATAACTTATTCCTAAACAGTAGGTCTCATTTCAATCCACGCACCCTTCGTGGGGTGCGACCGTCAAATGGTTTGTTATGGACGAAGATGAAAAGATTTCAATCCACGCACCCATCGTGGGGTGCGACCCTTGACCACCAACGTAACATACATTGTAATAGTTCTGAATTTCAATCCACGCACCCATCGTGGGGTGCGACTTAAGACAAGTAGAAGGGTTTGTATCACCAAAAAATTTCAATCCACGCACCCATCGTGGGGTGCGACGAAACAAATGCTTTAAAAGAAAAAATTAAATGCTTAATTTCAATCCACGCACCCATCGTGGGGTGCGACCCTACAGAAATTGAAAGTCGGTATGCCTTCAGCTATTTCAATCCACGCACCCATCGTGGGGTGCGACGGTTCTATTTCTGCTACTCGTATCGGACATGAGATATTTCAATCCACGCACCCATCGTGGGGTGCGACTTTTGTCATTGATTGTAATTTCAATACAACCTTCTATTTCAATCCACGCACCCATCGTGGGGTGCGACGAAAGAGAGGGTCATAAGAAATGACAGAAGAGCAATTTCAATCCACGCACCCATCGTGGGGTGCGACCATTTACTAGTATTCATGGTTATCATCTAATAAGTATTTCAATCCACGCACCCATCGTGGGGTGCGACTCTCAATGTTAAATCATGCGACTGTGTCTGAACAGATTTCAATCCACGCACCCATCGTGGGGTGCGACCCCTAACGGTAAACTTTACTATCATATTGCGGAAATTTCAATCCACGCACCCATCGTGGGGTGCGACTCCACAAGCAATCTGTCAACGTTTGCTAGCATAAATGATTTCAATCCACGCACCCATCGTGGGGTGCGACGGTCAAGATAGGTTCTAATGTGTTTACGATAGGTTATTTCAATCCACGCACCCATCGTGGGGTGCGACTAAGGCAAGACAGCTGTGCAAACAGATACCAGATAATTTCAATCCACGCACCCATCGTGGGGTGCGACCCGCAGATTTCATAGAACTTCCTGCTGATTTTGAAATTTCAATCCACGCACCCATCGTGGGGTGCGACATTGCACCTATTTGTTATAAGTTCTGTAAGATGATTATTTCAATCCACGCACCCATCGTGGGGTGCGACAGTGCAACCCATTTCAGATTATCATATGTTTTATTAATTTCAATCCACGCACCCATCGTGGGGTGCGACAAAGAAATGCGAATGACTAAAAGAGCGTGGAGCGTAATTTCAATCCACGCACCCATCGTGGGGTGCGACATTCAGCCGATTTTATTTTAAGAAAGGTAGACGGAATTTCAATCCACGCACCCATCGTGGGGTGCGACTTGGGTGGTTCACAATCGCGTCATTGATCATTAATATTTCAATCCACGCACCCATCGTGGGGTACGACAATTCCATCGACATCACGAACTAGATCATCATGAATTTCAATCCACGCACCCATCGTGGGGTGCGACAAGAACGTAGGCACTTTCTTACTCATCTTCTCCTATTTCAATCCACGCACCCATCGTGGGGTGCGACAATACACCTTGGATACCACTCCATACACCACTAAAATTTCAATCCACGCACCCATCGTGGGGTGCGACTCCATTGCAATTTTTAAGATACCAACAACAACGGATTTCAATCCACGCACCCATCGTGGGGTGCGACGAAACAAATGCTTTAAAAGAAAAAATTAAATGCTTAATTTCAATCCACGCACCCATCGTGGGGTGCGACAAGATGATACATTGCTAATCTATATTGATGAAGTATTTCAATCCACGCACCCATCGTGGGGTGCGACAATTCATGCAGTGGAAAGACAACGTTTGTAAAAGAATTTCAATCCACGCACCCATCGTGGGGTGCGACAATTCATGCAGTGGAAAGACAACGTTTATAAAAGAATTTCAATCCACGCACCCATCGTGGGGTGCGACATCATGTCTTTGCGATAAATCTGAATATTCCTTAATTTCAATCCACGCACCCATCGTGGGGTGCGACAAACGGTGCTCCATCTCCTAATATGATTAATTTAGATTTCAATCCACGCACCCATCGTGGGGTGCGACTAAAGCATGTTTATATACTTCAAGATAAAACGCAATTTCAATCCACGCACCCATCGTGGGGTGCGACCTTTTTAACATTGCATCTTTTAACCTCACTAATGAATTTCAATCCACGCACCCATCGTGGGGTGCGACAATATTTCAGTTTAAACGCTTGGGTCTGTCTTAGTATTTCAATCCACGCACCCATCGTGGGGTGCGACCAAAGGCGCTCTTTTCAATTGGTACAAACCTAATAATTTCAATCCACGCACCCATCGTGGGGTGCGACTTAAACCCTTAGAAGAGTTGCCCGCAGATTTCATAATTTCAATCCACGCACCCATCGTGGGGTACGACCTTTATAATTGACACCCTCATAAATAATCATGTCGTATTTCAATCCACGCACCCATCGTGGGGTGCGACGGCAGTATTCAACTGCGAATTAAACATTTAGGAGATTTCAATCCACGCACCCATCGTGGGGTGCGACGACTTTCCTTGGTGTAGCACTCAGCATCGGCAAGAATTTCAATCCACGCACCCATCGTGGGGTGCGACTCAATGAGATGGCAACCTTCAGCAAGGTGAAGAAGATAATTTCAATCCACGCACCCATCGTGGGGTGCGACTGGGCTACTGTAAACCCGCCTTTTGAGCACTCTATTTCAATCCACGCACCCATCGTGGGGTGCGACTGAAAAATGCTTAAATAAAACAATGCAAGATTTTAATTTCAATCCACGCACCCATCGTGGGGTGCGACACCTCAGCCAAAACCAATTGATCAGATTGCTAATATTTCAATCCACGCACCCATCGTGGGGTGCGACAATAATGCGATCTTATAAAGTGATTCAGGATAATATTTCAATCCACGCACCCATCGTGGGGTGCGACGTAATTGGTGGAGACCCAAAAGGAAGAACATTGAATTTCAATCCACGCACCCATCGTGGGGTGCGACTGGCACAAGGTTATTATTCTTGTAGCAGGTGTGGATTTCAATCCACGCACCCATCGTGGGGTGCGACTTGGAAATCCCTGAAATCTGGGATGATCTTGTCAAATTTCAATCCACGCACCCATCGTGGGGTGCGACGTAAGGCTTACGAATATTGCAAAAGCTCTATCAGATTTCAATCCACGCACCCATCGTGGGGTGCGACTTGACAATACTATTGCAAAGGAAATTATATATGTATTTCAATCCACGCACCCATCGTGGGGTGCGACTTTTTTGCCAGTGTTTGGATTTACATCTAACACTAGATTTCAATCCACGCACCCATCGTGGGGTGCGACAAAGGGCGATCAAGTTTAGTTTTAGATTTAAGAAGTATTTCAATCCACGCACCCATCGTGGGGTGCGACCAAATGGAATTATAACAGGTTGGTGTAATAGGTTATTTCAATCCACGCACCCATCGTGGGGTGCGACCTTTACAAACTTAAATCAATTCTATTCTAGCAAGATTTCAATCCACGCACCCATCGTGGGGTGCGACGAGATTAAAGAAACAAAATCTAAAAGGTATTTAATAATTTCAATCCACGCACCCATCGTGGGGTGCGACTTGAGAAAGACGATACTGTTTTTGCACTGTTGTATATTTCAATCCACGCACCCATCGTGGGGTGCGACGAACATCAATTCTATTTTCTTTTAGTGCTTCATTATTTCAATCCACGCACCCATCGTGGGGTGCGACACAGCCGTGTACGAATGCTTAATGGCGACACTGATTTCAATCCACGCACCCATCGTGGGGTGCGACTTATGTAAAAGTTGAAGGCTGTGACAAATATGTGATTTCAATCCACGCACCCATCGTGGGGTGCGACTGCAAAAATAGCAAAATTTCTACTTGAATTTCACTATTTTTGACAAATTCATATTATCATATTCAATGAAATTATGATAATTAAAAACAAAATTTCTTATTTAATAAAATAATCCGGTGCGAATCACTTAGCTTTTTTCTGTACACTATATATTCGCACTAGAGTATGAGATCATCCTTATCAAAAAATACACTAGCATTCAATCCATAATGTTCTATCTTATTTTCGTATTTATCGCCTAAATAATAGAATCTAATACTATCTTCTTTAAGATTCACTATCTTTAAAAGTTTATCCTTCATCTTTCTCCACTCTGCAGCTGATGCCTGACATTCAAATACTGAATTCTGTACTCTATGTCCACAGTTCTCACATTCTTTTGCTACTTTTCTGAGTCTTGTTTTGCCTGCACTTGCTACAGTAGAAACATCATAAGTAATTAATATAAATTTTATATCTAATTTGCGATTATCCGCATAAACACTATACTTTCAAGCACTTTGAAGTATAGAAAATTATTTAATTTACCACGAATTTACCACAATTGAATGAGCCTTGATATGA
>NZ_JACRWG010000065.1:0-12194 GCF_014306455.1 Catenibacterium faecis | reverse complement strand
CATCTTTTCTTTATCTATGATTTATTGATTGAAATAAACTGCGGTCGCTATAAGAATACATTATTATATAGGGTAATATAATTTGCAGTTATCAGATGGGTAGAGTTTGCGGTTTAACACTTAACTGGTTCCTTATACATAATCTCAACTCATTTCCTAAATCAAATGATACTTCTTCAAATTGTCTTTTATCTCTTCTTCTACATTACTATGATGTCCACCTAACTCAATAGAAGGTTTTGTCTTCCCATGGAAATCACTCCCACAAGTATAAAGAATACTCAATTCTTTTGCCTTATTATAGAAGTACTGATTTACTTCTTCTGGATGATAACTAGAGAAACATTCAACACCTTGTAACCATAGTTCTACCATTTCATCTAATAATTCAAATCGTCCTTTAAGGTTATTACCAGGATGGGCTAGGACTGCGATTCCACCATGTTCATTAATCAATTTAATTGTATCTTCTAATGTAGGAAACTTAATCTCTGTATAACAAGGTTTACCCTGTGCATAATAATCCCAATAGAAATTCACAAAAGGATTATCACTTCTTGACTCACCTTCTCTATAAGGCTTTAATAATTCATTATCTAAATAACGTGGATCATTTAATAATGCTTCACCAAACATTTCTCCCGTATATACACCATTAGAAGACAAAGCATCTAATTGTGCTTTCTCTAATTCAAAACCTAAATCATTAGTCAGTTCTAGTTTCTTTAAGCTACATGCCTGTTCCTGTTTTTCAATACTTTCACCAAGCTTATTAAATTCTTCTGAATCATCAATACCATATCCTACCACATGAAGATTCACACCCTTATAGGTACAATCTACTTCAATGGCTGGTATATAAGTCATACCTAATTCCTTACATCTTAAAGATGCTTCTTTATTGGCTTTAATCCAGTTATGATCCGCAATAGCCATAATCTGGATACCTGACTGATGACACATATCTACTAACTGCGTAGGTGTATATTCACCATCATCACTATAAAAACTATGCATATGTAAATCAACAATACTCATATAATACCTCCTCTCATATATATTCATCATATCATGAGATAAAAGATAATCTTCAGACAATTCATGTTATGAAAATATATTTTACGTGATAAGCATTAATCATTATGATAATTTATTTAAAAAGAGTTGGTTTTATAAAAAAAGATGCCACATTAATTAAGGCATCTTTGGTGCACTTTCACTAATCATCTTGGCTACTTCCTGTGCAGGAACAAGTTTTCCTGTCTTTTCCCAGTTAATAAATGTATTGAGTAAAGCACCTGCATAGTAATACGCACGATAAATCATATCTTTATGATCAGAATAGAGTTCTACCATGAAATGATTGACTGCATTCACTAATACAGAATAAAGTCCCTGTCTTTCCATGATAATAAAGAATGTCGCATACTGATCAAAGAATTCTATTGAAAACAAGATATGTGAATATTCCATGAAACGTTCTTCTTTAGGACGTTTTTTATTTTCTGTCAAATATTGAATAATAATCTCACGTAGATAGTCTTCTATCGCATTCACCTTAGAATCATAATAATGATAATAAGTCATACGTGAAATACCTGCTTTTTTCGCAATCTGGCTGACTGTAATCTTATCAAGAGAATCTCTCTTCATAAGTTCTACAATCGCTTCTCCTATACACATTCTTGTAAATCTATTTCTTTGTGTTTTCTTATTTACGTCCATAAACTGCACCTCTGAACAAAAATTTACATATTTTTTCTCTTTGTAAATTGTATCATTTCACAATTTAAACTACAATAGTATTGATAGGGAGGTTTTTCGCATGAAAAGAAAAATTGTAGCTGACTCATCTTGTGATATGTGGGAATTAAATGGCGTTGATTTTGCAGTCGCACCAATCACTATTTCTACTGATAATAAGCACTATGTAGATAATCAGGAACTAGATGTACATTTAATGTCTGAAGAACTTGCAAAGTATAAAGGTGTTTCTCATACTGCATGTCCAAGTGTAGGGTCTTGGTTAGATTGTTATGAAGGATTTGATGAAGTATTCGTTATTACTTTAACTGGTGCTATGTCAGGCACTTATAATTCTGCCATGACAGCCAAAGGCATTTATGAAGAAGAAAATGAAAATGTAAAGGTCCATGTATTTGATAGTTTATCTACAGGTCCTGAAATGAGATTACTTATTGAAAAGTTAAAAGAAAAGATTGACGAAGATCTACCATTTGAAGAAATTGTAGAAAAAGGACAGGACTATCTTAATCATACTAGATTGTTCTTCGCATTAAAATCATTACATAACTTTGCGATGAATGGACGTGTAAGTAAAGCTGTTGCTTCTGCGATTGGTGTATTAAATATTTCTATTTTCGCAACAGCCAGTGAAGAAGGTACTATTCAGCAGATCAGTAAATGTCGTGGTGAAAAGAAAGTTGTAAAATCTATGATTGAACATCTTGAAGATGCTGGATACCATGGTGGTAAGGTACGTATCTCACATGCAGATAATTTAAAACTTGCACATAATGTCAGAGATAAGATTTTAGAACTTTATCCAAATGCGGATATTATTGTATATCCAATGGGTGGTCTATGTACTTATTATGCCGAAATAGGTGGACTACTTGTAGGGTGTGAATGTTAAGCCAGTTGAAAAACTGGTTTTTTTCATAAATGAAATGATATAATACAGACTACAGGAAGGTGAATATCTTGAAGAATAAATTAGTGAAACTCTTCTTTTCTACTCTATACTTAAGTGCTTTTACTTTTGGCGGAGGCTATGTCATCGTCTCTTTAATGAGAAAGAAGTTTGTCGATGAATACAAGTGGATTGATGAAGATGAAATGTTAGATTTAGTCGCTATTGCACAGAGTGCACCAGGGCCTATTGCGGTCAATGGGGCGATTGTAGTTGGATATAAGATGGCAGGATTGCTTGGTATATTCATCTCAGTACTCGCTACAATCATTCCTCCCTTTGTAATCATATCTGTTATTTCTGTCTTTTATGAAATATTTAAGACTAATCTGATTGTATCTCTTATGTTAGAAGGGATGCAGGCAGGAGTCGGTGCAGTCATTGCATCTGTATGCTTCGAAATGGGTAGCGGTCTCTTAAAAGAGAAAAATAAGCTTTATCCTGTTATTATGATTGGGGCTTTTGTCGCAAACTATATATTTAATATTAATGTCATGATAGTCATTATTGTTTGTATCATGATTGGATTACTTTATTCTTTGAAAGGGGTACAGTCATGATTTATCTACAATTATTCTTAAGTTTCTTGCAGGTGGGTGCATTTAGTTTTGGTGGTGGTTATGCCGCTATGCCGCTTATTAAGCAGCAGGTGATTACAGCCCATCATTGGTTATCTGTCTCTGAATTCACTGATCTTATATCTATTTCACAGATGACACCTGGCCCTATTGCCGTCAATTCAGCAACTTTTGTCGGTATCAAGATTGCCGGCATTCCTGGCGCAATATGTGCCACTATAGGTTGTGTATTACCTTCATGTATTATTGTCGGTATCATCAGTTATTTCTATCTCAAATATCGACATATGGATAAGTTGCAGAGTGTTTTAAAGATGTTAAGACCAGCCGTTGTTGCTTTAATTGCGACTGCAGGTGTCTCTATTCTTACTACTGCTTTCTTTGGTGAAAGCTTCAATACATTTAAGATCCATCTTGTAGTGATATTTGGTATATGTGTTATATTACTTACTAAGTATAAGTGGGATCCTATTCTTGTCATGCTCCTTGCTGGAGTTATGAATACAATTTATTACTTTATTTAAAAAACGACCGCGAGGTCGTTTTCTTAATTTCAAATATAATTATTTGAAATAATGTACCTATACACATATGTGTATTAGGTGTAAATAAATTTAGTTTATGTTTTTACTTGCTCAAGATGCACTTCAGTTCTACAAAGAGCATTGCTTGCTTAGCATGCCTACTTCTTTTCGAGATAGGCTCCACGAAGCTTACTTTTGCTTCGATAAAACTCAAATTTCCTTTATCATAAAGAGGTGCAATAGCGTTACATAAATCGACAGGCATACATCCCACATCTCGGCCTCGTTTTGTCAACAGCAAAAAATTATTGGAATTGAACTTATTTTCTTTATCCCTTGTTACCTCAATAAAATCGTCGAGTTTTACCTTTTCTATTTGTTCAGTTCGACCATTATAACGTGTTCCCTTTGACTCAAATCGTATCACAATACTTCCAGTAGACTCATCGTAATCACCATAGGATTGATCTAAAAATTCCATTTCTCCAGGTTCAAAATAATCAGGTCTAACAGTATTAGAAAGCTCATTTCGTTTTTTTAACTTAGCTACTTCTCTAATAAGATTATCTATTAATTCTCTTTCTATCATTAGAAACATCCTCTCTCAAGTTCATTATAATATACATCCTTATTTGCATACAATTTATCAAGAAATTCATTATAGTACAATTCTGTTCCATGAACTTTATAAAGCATATGAGATTTATCTGAAATCCTACAGCCATATTTATCGGTTAATTCATTCATCAAGTCAAAAGTATCAATACATCCATGTTCCTGAATACGATTCATCTCAAATGATTTGATAGTAATATTCTCTTTTCCCTTATACAGAATCAGATTACCGAACATTGTACCAAATGAGAAACGATCATCAGAGATAAGCAGATTTCCATAAAACCAGTCCGAGAAACCAAGATCATAAAGTTCTGTTTTAAATCCAGCTTTGCGCAAAGATTGAGAACTAAAATATTCACCATCAGCTACAAAATCATAAACAGCATCACAATACTCCTGAATCATTTCTAAAGTAATACCTTTTTGCTTAAGCTTTCTAATATTGATAATCACATTTGGTTCAAATTCAATGACTTGTAAACTTTTTTTCAATTCCATAAGTTTTTGAGAGAATAACTGTATATATACAAAACGTTTTCTATACTCAGTTAAATCTACTATATCCTCTCTTGTAAGAAGATCAATAAAATACTCTTCTAAAGTCGGATGATTTTGTACTACATATCTAGAATATACTTGAAAACCCATACTTTTTAAATTATATGAATTAATTTCTTCAACATTAGCATTTGAGATAAGATTTTTGTAGATTTGTCTTATTTCATCAATGTAATAAAAATCCTTAGTTAAAACATTTTGTAATATTTCTTTATTTTTAATACTCATCTGCTTCTGGTCAACGGAATAAATACCACGGTGGCAATATTCTGAAAAATTCTTTAGATATCCTCCCATTATGATTGATGGATCATATCCATATTCTTTACTAATGAGTTCAGCCAAATCATTCGTGCTTATCGGAGCGTTATCGGCAAGAATATCTAAGATAGCTGCATCCCTATCAAATTCCCCAAACTTAATCTCTGGTGTCCTTCCACAATGAAAATCGTGATAACTTCCCTCTGGAACAATTTTTCTAAGCAGATTATGCAACTCATATTGATTGCGAATATCATATTTTACCATAATACCCGGATGTTCACGCATAAGTTTAACAGTTGATAATTCAATATTTTCATATGATGCAAGGTTTAACTCATCTAATAGTTCAGTATAATCTCGTCCATCAATATCATAAAATCTAATTTGTTCATTCTGTTTCCAAAGAACAAATCTAGCATCAGCTAAACGATTTTTTCTAGTTCTATAAACTGCTTCAGTATAATAGATTTTTTCATCATATGGAATCTCTTCATCCTGGAGAAACTGATTATAAATATTAAAAAATTCTTTAAATGACACATCATTTTGACAGAATTTTCTTGCCACAACTTCCTCAAGCGCAGAACGACTTTTGTCCACCCACATGCCATCAACAAATAATTTGTTGCGATTCAAGTAGTTTTTTATTTTTAGGCGTAAACCTAAATCAAGTCCATCATGATCATCTAGTGCAGATTGCAGATTTTCTTTTCCTTGTTTCACATTTATTAGCTCCAAATAATTCCAAACATATGTTGGAATCCCCAGCCATTTTGCCCCATCTTTCTTGTCAAACTGGTAGTTTTCATATAGATGTCTATAATAATCTTCATCAAAAAACTTCATTCCAGTATCACTCACATATTGTTTTCTAAGTTTACTGATACCAAGCTTTACAATTTGACGAACACGTTCTCTAGTAAGATTACAATCCTTTCCAATTGCTTCAAGAGTATCGCCTCGAAGTCGTCTCTTTATTAGTTCTTTGCTTCGAGCATCAATATCAGATTTTTCTAATGCATCTTCAAATCTGTCATAAACACGGTAACAACGATAATCAACATACTCCAGTTGCTTATCTGCAATAAGCATGCCAATAATATGTTTCACTCGTTCCTCCGTAACCTGCTCTGGAAGTTCAAGACTTTCTAGTATTTCATTCAAAGTTAGGCCATTAAAACCTAGTTCTGAATATAAATTCAAAATCATTTTTTTAATTTCTTCATCATCCCATAATGCTGATTCATCTCCACTAATAAAAGCCCTAATTCGTGATTCATTCTTTTCTAAATAGGCATTAATCTTTTGAATAATATTATCAACTGAATTTTTTCCCATAGATGGAATCTTTAATAATTCTGCACGACTTTTAAAAATAATATCACTCAGATTCTTATAACCATTTCTAATCAACCTATTCTCTGCTCTATATGTTAAACCCATCATTATTATTTCTACATCATTCACCTTTACATATTGCAGAATAATATCTCTGTATTCCTGTCTAGAAATCATTTCATCAACTGATTGAACTCTAATTTTTTCTATATCTCTTTTATCTGAAATAAAGCTACATATCTCATTTAGGGATTCGCGTATAAATCGCAAAGTCAACTTTTCAATGTCATGTGCCGATATTTTATCCATCAGCTGAATATTCATCAGTTCCTCAATTGAGAGAAATGCAATTTGATATAAATAATCAAATCCAGCAAACATCAGTATATTATAAGCTCTAGTGCTGAGCAAATCCAACTTTTCTATACGAATTTGTTTTTCAGTCAACCATTCTACAACAATATTTCTATTATCTTCTACTGTTACCCATTCATCAAAATTTTCTGGAATAACAACTTTCGTTTCATCATTATTTTCCTTAATCCCACCATTTTCATCTAACTGCTTATAATACTTGATTTTCATAAGTACTTCATTAATAGATTTTTTACCTAAATTTCTTACTTGCGAAAGTGTCTCTTCCGTATATCCCAACATATCCCCTACAGTATGCACATTTGCATTCTGTAATGCATTTGTTGATCGTACAGAAAGCCCAATCGAATCAATTGATAATAATTTTATATCCATATCTCTCACCTTTAAAGCATGCTTCTAAACTTATCCACTATACGAACTAATTCATCTAGTTCAGATTTCAGTTTTCCCTTCTCATCTACATCTAGTTTATCAAATAGTCGTGAATCTACTTCCATCATCGATGAAATACTTTCTGCAACTTTTTCTGCCGGCTTTGTCTTCTGAACTTGAAAATTAGATTTCATTAATGCACGATTCATAGACGACTGTAGTTCTTCTCTAATTGCACTATTTTCAAGTGCAAATCTGTCCACATCATCTTTTGAGCGTATAGTAGTCGTAGAGTATTTATGTCTAATTATATCTGCCAATCGTCTTTGATCATCAAAATATGATTTATAAGTACCGCTATTAATTAAAGCCTTAATATCTCTGATAAATTTCCTTTGGTCAGGCATTGCATTCATCATTGCATTATTAAATACAATAATTTTAAGCTGTTTCTTTTCATTAATATCTAGTTTTTTCAATGGCGCTATCATCTCCTGAAACAAACTATAAACCTGATATTCCCTAGCTACATGATATTGTTCAGATAATCTAATATATTTCAAAAATTCATTAATAACTTCTGCAATTTCAATTCTTTTCTTTACATTTGTTTTAGTTTCATTTGCACTTGATGCATATTCTTCAATAGTTAGCAATTTCGTTTGAACGACATCTCTGTACGTACCAACAGCATAATCAATCAAGTCATAGTCTACTTTCTTCTCTTCTCCATGCTGAATACCAAGTTCTAGCAATTTTATCTGCTTTTTATCTTCTTGGATATCCATGTCCATGATGACAGTTTCAAAATAAACTGGTTCCGCACTGTCCCTTTGAATACGTCGCAAACAGGTAAATCTTCTGTTTCCATCTACAATACGACCATCTGCCAAAGTAACACCAGGTTCTCTCTGACCAATAAATGCTATATTTTTCTGTGTTTTTTGAATTGCATCTAAATTACTCTCACAGATAAAGTTCTCAATAATTCGATTGTAATTTTCTGTATCAAGGACAGTTAAAGCACCTTTACCATTCTCAGATTCATATCTTGATATCCACGTTGCTATGCGATCATTTTGATCATTATAATAAAGTTTATCTAGACGAACTCGATATACTGGATAAACTACAGTTTTACCCCCATAGGTAACCTTTCTTGTTAATGTTGTTTTCTCAACAGCATCAGTTCCAACCATCTGCAAAAGACTTCCTTCAGTCAATTCGCCTCTTCTAGAATCTGATGCAGGTTGAGCTAACCCATTAAATTCTAATGATTGTAGTTTACAACTACTGTCAGCTTTATCTCGAACCTCCTGATACAGTTTACGAATGTCTTCTGCACCTTCTGTATCAATTTCCTTACATAGCAGAAACATAGTATCTAGTGCACGCTCAGCTTTTGCTTGCTCTAAATCTTGCTGACCAATATGAGAGACTGTATTTCTCACACCCATCAATTCTTTTGCCCATGTCCTGCAATCCTTAGGTAGAATATTTCTAAAAACATCATTCCATTTTCGATCTATTAATCTAATACAATTAGCAATGTCTAAAGAATCAATAAGTTCCCCATATTCTCCTGTATATGGTAAATCAAATTGATCATCAAGAGTATTCAGAACTTCCTTCCACCACTCATCTTTATATTTCTTATTAAGTTCCTGCCCAATGTAACCTGACATAGATGTTACCAAGATACGAAATCCACGTTGAACATATTCAAAATTATCTTGCATACTTGCCTCCTATAAAAATATTTTTATAAAATAAGATTTAAAAGTGTTAGTAACTTTTATTTTAATATTTTATATACTTCCAATCGTATAAATTCATAAAATGCTTATTAATTATAAGTGTACTCGTCATCGAAAAATATGTCTATTTTTTTGCACAATTATACATTTATTATCACACATTTTATTATTATACATTTTCTTTTAAGTATTTTTTTATGACAATTCAAATATATAAAAACGACCGCGAGGTCGTTTTCTTATTTCATTAATTCCTGTGTATGTACTAATTGTGCATAAGCACCATTATTTTCTAATAATTCATGATGCGTTCCTAGTTCAATGATTCTTCCTTCATCAATAACCGCAATACGATCTGCATTCTTAACTGTAGATAAACGGTGCGCAATCACAATAGTAGTACGTCCCTGTGATAACTTATCAAATGTTTCCTGAATCTTAGCTTCAGTAACACTATCTAATGCACTTGTTGCTTCATCAAGAATAAGTACAGGTGGATTCTTTAAGAAGATTCTTGCGATAGAAATACGCTGTTTCTGTCCACCTGATAATAAGACACCACGTTCTCCTACATTAGTTTCAAAGCCATCAGGCATTTCCATGATATCATCATAGATTTCTGCTAGTTTTGCAGCTTCAATAATATCTTCCATTGTCGCATCTAATTTACCATAACGGATATTTTCCGCAATGCTATCCGCAAATAAGAAGACATCCTGTGAGACTACACCAATATTGTTGTGTAATGATGTTTGAGTCACATCTCTGACATCATGACCATCTACTAAGATAGCCCCTTTAGTAACATCATAGAATCTAGGAATAAGCTGAGATAAAGTAGTTTTACCTCCTCCTGAAGACCCTACTAACGCAAGTGTTTCACCTGGATGAATATGTAAATCAATATCTGTTAAGATATTTCTATCTTCTTCATACGCAAAGCTGACATGATCAATATCAATCTGTCCAGATACATTTGTAAGTTCTTTTGCATCAGGACGATCTTCTAATTGAGGTTTTGTATTAAGTAATTCTACAAAACGATGAAGACCAGCAGTCCCATTCGCAAATAATTCCGCAAAGTTAGATAATTTACGTACTGGATTCACAAATGTAGAGACATATAAACTAAAAGTAATCAAATCAATTGTATCCATCTTGCCCTGCATAATAAGAGCACCGCCTACCGCAATAACGATAAGTGATAATGTACACATAAAGAATTCCATAATCGCATTAAATCGTCCCATAGCTTTATGAAACTGTTTTTTAGATGTTTTATATGTATCATTGGATGTATTGAACTTCTGTTGTTCAATTGTTTCATTCGCAAAAGCCTTGGCTGTTTTCATACCAGTGAGTCCTGATTCGATATCAGTATTGATGACTGCAACCTTCTGTTTAACACGAATTGAAGCTTCACTCATAGAGTGACGTGATTTCCATACAACAAGTATGAAAACAGGTATCATAATCGCAATAACTAAAGCTAAACGCCATTCAATTGTGAACATGATAATAATAGAACCAATAATAGTCACAGTAGAGATGAATAAGTCTTCTGGTCCATGATGTGCAAGTTCTGTGATATCAAATAAATCAGTCGTTAAACGGCTCATTAACTGTCCAATACGATTATTATCAAAATAACCATAACTTAATGACTGCATATGTTCAAATAAGTCTTTACGCATATCTGCTTCTACAAGAATTCCAAATGTATGTCCATAATAACAAATTATATAAGTAAAGAATGAACGCACTAAATAAGCCAATAAGAAAATAATCATAACCATCCAGAATGTCTTATAAATACTATTTGGTAGTAATGTATACATACACCATCTAGAGACAAATGGAAAAGCGAGATCAATTAAAGAAATCATTAACGCACATGCAAGGTCCAAAAAGAATAGACGACGATGTGGTTTAAAGTAAGATATAAATGTTTGAAAATCAGTTTTTTGTTTCATAGTGATCCTCCCTCGGATTATTATGCCATATTTCAAGCTTAAAGTAACTCATAATGTTTCAAAGCTTTATAGATTCCTTCATTTTCCACTGTATCAGTGATATAAGTTGCTTTTTCTTTTAAGACATCTACACCATTTCCCATCGCTATGCGTTGTCCTACTTCTCTAAACATGGCTTGATCATTATAGCCATCACCAAATGCATAGGCATCCTCTTTAGTGAGTGAGAAATGATCAAGAATATACTTGATTGCATGTCCTTTATCAAAGACAAGGGTAGATGTATCACATGAACCAGTACCACCATGATCATTAATCACACATTCTCCTTTAAAGGCTTCTATCATCGTATCTCTCTTTTCTAACGTATCATAGAAGAAATCACATGTATAGTAAGTACCTTCTTCGTCTTTAATATGTTCTTCACCATATTCTTTCTTTACATGTGTGAGTACATCTCCTTCTAGATGATAAGGGCTAGAGAATGTATCAGAGACAAACAGTCCTCCACATCCTAGATTATCTAGTTTCTTTTTTAGTTCTTCTACTTCAACAGGTGTAAAAGGCACACCATGAAGTTTTTCACTCTTATAACTGATATAACGACCATTACATGAAATAATACCTGAAACCAGTTTCCCAAAAAGATTCTCTGCATAATAAGGTGCACGTCCTGTGCAGATAAATGTATCATAACCCTTTTCTTTTAATGCTTCTAACGCTTTCTTATTAGATTCTGGAATATGTCCATGAATAGCCAATGTACCATCGATATCAAAAAATAATACTTTCCTCATCATATAGTCCTCCCTTGTATCTATTTTATCAAAAAAAACAGAAGAGATTAATGTCCCTTCTGATTTCTGTATGCATAATATTTTAATTGTGTCTTCACTTTTTGACTGATACATACAAATCCAAGTGAACACAAAGTCACAAGTATATCTCTCATCATATGTATACCTCCTAGTTAGTACATACTAACTATATACAATTTAAGAGAAATTTTATATCTAATTTGCGATTATCCGCATAAACACTATACTTTCAAGCACTTTGAAGTATAGAAAATTATTTAATTTACCACGAATTTACCACAATTGAATGAGCCTTGATATGAC
>NZ_JACRWG010000064.1:0-12214 GCF_014306455.1 Catenibacterium faecis | reverse complement strand
CATAATAACACCACCATTCTATAATCATTATACTACGCAAAATAAAAACCCTGTAAAACAGGGTCACGAAATAAATATCCTTTTTTTATCGTGTCCTTTTTACAGGGTCCATTTTACTCTATCAAGAGGCTCTTTTTTTTACATTAAAGTTAAAATATATACTTATAAAAATTTCTATAATTTCATTGTACGATAAATATGTGCTATAATAGTGTAAGGAGGATTTCAATATGAAAAACGTTATTATAAATGGTAAAGTGATTTTAGAAGATTCTATTAAAGAATTAAATGTATTTTTTGAAAATGGAAAGATTACAGAAGTCAGTAACCGTGTACCTACTGATGAAACAGTAATAGATGCAAAGGGCTTATATGTTGCGCCTGGTATGATTGATGTGCATACTCATGGACGTAATGGTAGCGATACAATGTATGCAACTTTCAAAGATTTAAATAATATTTCTGTATCAGAATTAAAGACAGGTGTAACTAGCTTTTTACCTACAACTATGACTATGCCAGCTGAAGATATTAAAAAGGCTATTGCAGCAGGCTATGATAATAAGGATAAGGTAGAAGGTGCTAAGATCTTAGGTATGCACCTAGAAGGACCTTTCTTTAGTGTGAAATATAAAGGTGCTCAGCCAGAAGAATGTATGATTGCACCTACTGTAGAAAACTACTTATCTTTTGCAGGTGACCATCCTGATTTTGTAAAGAAGATTTCTTTAGCACCTGAAATTGAAGGTGCAGTAGATCTGATTAAATATTTAAGAGAACAGAACGTTGTTGTTTCTATGGGACATACTGATGCGACTTATGAAGAAGCAGTGAAAGCTATTGAAGCAGGTGCTACTTCAGGTACTCATACTTATAATGCGATGACTCCTTTAAAACATAGAGAACCAGGAGTTGTAGGTGCTGTAATGCTTCATGATGAAGTATATGCAGAACTTATTCTTGATGGTATTCATGTATCATTCCCAGCAGCTAAGATTTTATCTAAGATGAAAGGTGCAGATAAATTAATTTTAATTACGGACTCATTAGAGGCTGCTATGCTTCCAGATGGCACTTATGAATTAGGTAATCAGAAGGTTTATGTAAAGGATGGTCAGGCGCGCTTGAAGTCAGGCAACCTTGCTGGTTCTACTGCAAACCTTAATCAGTGTGTAAGAAATGCTTATAAACATCTTGATTTGCCATTATATGAAGCTATTGGTTATGCGACTAAGAATCCTGCAGATCATCTAGGTTTAAAGGATTATGGACGTATTAAAGAAGGATGCGTAGCTGATTTGATTCTTATTGATGATGAAATCGATATTAAGAGAGTCATTTTAAATGGTGAAACTAAAATCGGAGGGTAGATATGATTACAATTAAAAATGATTATTTAGAAGCACAATTTGATCCTAAAGGTGCTGAAATCTCAAAGCTGATTGGGATGCAGGATGGACTTAACTATATGTGGAAGCAGGATCCATGCTTATGGGGACATAGTGCGCCTGTACTTTTCCCAATTGTAGGTGCATTAAAGAATGGAACATGTCGTATTGATGGTAAGGAATATCATATGAATCAGCATGGTTTCTCTAGAAATACTGAATATGAAGTATATGAACATGATGATACACATGTAGTGTTCCATTTATCTTCTAGTGATGAAATCAAGAAAATGTATCCTTATGAATTTGATTTATATGTGACTTATACATTAGTAGACAATAAATTAAAAGCTGAATTTAGAGTAGAAAATCATAATGAAGATGTGATCTATTTCCAGATTGGTGGTCATCCAGCATTTGCCTGCCCATTTATTGAAGGCGAAGATGCGAATGATTATTATATTGAATTTGAACAGAATGAAACAGTAAATCAGAAAATTATTGATGTAGAAAGAAAAGGTATGTCTCATGAAACAAAACGTTTATTTGATAATGAACGTCATTTCTTTGTGCGTCAGGCTATGTTTGATAATGATGCAGTTGTAGTGCCTCATTTTAAATCTCGCTATGTTTCATTAAAGTCACTTACTAATAATAAGAGCTTAAACTTCTATATGAAGGGCTTTGATCATTTAGGACTTTGGACAAGCAAGCATGTGGGTGGTTTACTTGCTATTGAACCTTGGGTTGGACATACTGACTATGTTGACTTTGAAGGAGATTTTAAAGATAAAGAAAGTGCTGTAGCACTTAAGAAGGGTGAAACATTTAATTGCGAATTTGCAGTTGAAATTTTCCAGTAAGAAGACAAGAAATTGTCTTCTTTTTTTATCATTGTATTTACGTTCTATAGATGAGAATGTTATAATTTTTAAATAGGAGGCAGTTTGTATGAAGAAGTTGTTGGTGGTTTTGCTTTGTTTATTTATGACGGCATGTGGAACAAAGACAAAAGATTCAGATATTTCAGATAGCATATTAAAAAAATACAAAGAAGATTTGTCATATATCAAAAAAGCCAAGAAATTCGATGATATTTCTGATAAAATGAATATAAAATTGTATTATACGGAAATAAATGAAGGATATCGATATGAATTAGTCATTGATGAACCAAAAGAGAACATGTACAATATTAAGGCTATTTCATATAGTTCATCATGTTTAGATGATTATCAGCCGACTATTGGATATTTTGATAAAGAAACTTATTCTATGGTTCCTGGAGTCGTTGATAAAAAGAAGAATATTTATAAGGGTATTTCTTTGTCAGGTAGGGTAAAGAAGAAAGACTCGCTTAAGGTTTTTGTTCATTATGATCAAAATGAATCAGATTCTGATGAAAGTTATAGCTATTGTTTTGAGGTGAAGAATGAGAATTGATAAATTATTAGCACATTGTGGATATGGCTCAAGAAAAGATGTGAAGCAGCTTTTAAAGGATGGAGTTGTTGTTTCTAATGGTAAGAAGATTAAATCATCAGGGGCTCATGTTGATCCTGAAAAAGACGAGATTTATGTAGATGGTGAAAAGATTGTTTATTCAAAGTATGTTTATTATATGTTGAATAAGCCAGATGGTTATGTGAGTGCAACAGAAGATAATCTTTATCCTACGGTTATTGATTTGATTAAAGAATACCATCCTGGACTATTCCCAGTAGGAAGACTTGATGTAGATACAGAAGGTCTCTTGCTTATCACTAATGATGGGCAACTAGCACATCGTCTCCTTTCTCCTAGAACACATGTTCCAAAGACTTATTATGTTAAAGTGAAGGGAAGACTTGGAATAGGTGATATCAATGCATTTACTAAAGGTATTCCTTTAGAAGATTTCACATGTATGCCAGCTTTTTTGAATATTATTAAGAGCGATGAAATTAGTGAGTGTGAAGTGACTATTTATGAAGGCAAGTTTCATCAGGTTAAAAGAATGTTTCAAGCGTGTGGTAAAGAGGTTGTTTATTTGAAGCGTATCAGCATGGGAGAACTTAAACTTGATGAGAGTCTTAAATTAGGTCATTACAGACCACTTACAGATGAGGAAATTAATAGCATACTATAACGTTTTATGATATAATAACAATGATATGGAGGTTTTATGAGATTAAGAAATAATCCTGATGCGATGCCTTTTTTACAAGAGCATGCAGATTTAGTTTTTATTAATCCACGTGACCACTTAGGTAAGTGGCATGAGGTATTCGGAAATAACAATCCTATTGCGATTGAGATTGGAATGGGAAAAGGTGATTTCATTATCGAAAATGCGAGAAGAAATCAAGATATCAACTTTATTGGTATTGAAAAATATTCAACAGTTCTAACTATTGCGGTAAAGAAATTCTTAGAGATGGAAACTTTACCAAATCTTCGCTTTATGAAGGAAGATGCAGCAGTATTAGGTGAAGTATTTGCAGAAGGTGAGATTGATACAGTTTATTTAAACTTCAGTGATCCTTGGCCTAAAAAGAGACATTCAAAGAGAAGATTGACTTATTCTTCATTCTTGGATGTTTATAAGAGTATTTTAAAGGATGAAGGTCATTTGATTTTTAAGACAGATAACCGTCCATTCTTTGAATTCTCACTTGTTTCTATGAACAATTATGGAGCACGTTTCCATGATGTATGTTTAGATCTTCATCATAGTGAAGGATATGAAGATAATGTGATGACTGAATATGAAAAGAAGTTCTCACCATTTGGTCCTATTTATAGAATCGATATTGATTTTGGTGATATGAATGGATAAGCTCATTCAATTGCATTCTTTAGAAGAGTTTAAAGAAGCTATCCAGAATAAATGTATTATCGTATTTTCTACAGATTGGTGTCCAGATTGTCTTTATATGAAAACCTATATAGAACATGTTGTTGAAAACAATCCAGCATATCAATTCTATTATGTGAATCGTGACGATATGCTTGATTTATGTATTGAATTAAATATCTTAGGTATTCCTTCTTTTATCGCATATGATAAGGGACAGGAACTAGGACGATTGGTATCGAAATTAAGAAAGACAGAGGAGGAAGTTCAGTCTTTCATTGATTCAATTTAAAAAAGAAAGTGTGGGTTGAATATGAAAATTACAGATTGGATTATGGGTAAAGATATGGATTTTGAAGATACTGTAAAGAAAGAGGAGCCACCACATGTGGATCCTGTGATTGAACAGCGTCGTAAAGAAAAGTTCAGTGAACCTATGATTTATAACGAAGAAAAAAAAGTTGAAGAACAAAAGGTCGAAGTAAAGGTTCCTGTAGTAAAGAAAAAAGAAGAACCTAAAAAGCCTAAAAAGCAAGAATATGTTATGAGTCAGATCATCTCTCCAATGAACGGAGTGCAGGAATCTAATAACCCTGTGCCACAAAAAAAGCCAGCAGTTAAGAAAAAAATAAAAAGACGTGAGGATGATGTGGTACAGGTATTAAGTCCTTTTTATGGTGCTCAAGGAATTGAGGAAGAAAAGCCTGTTGTGAAAAAGGCAAAGAAGGTAGAGAAAGTAGTCAAGAAGGAAAGCAGTGAAGTGATTGATTCTGTAGAAAACCGCTTGAAGAATTTATCTACTTTAACACTTGAATCACAAGAAGACCTCAAAATTGTTGAAGAGAGAACTGGTAAGTTCAAACATGACACGGAGAATGAAGATCCTTTGATTGAAGAAATCAATGATGATATGAGCTATGATGAACTCATGAATCTTTATGAAAAGAAGTTTGAAGATTAATGGGAATTGGTGTTGATATCGTTGAACTTTCTCGCTTAGATATTGAGAATGAAAGATTTGTCCGTCATATTCTGTCAGATGAAGAATATGAGATATTTCAATCATTTCCTACCGAAAAGCGTAAGAGAGAGTATCTAGGTGGTCGTTTTGCAGCCAAGGAAGCTTATCTGAAAGCAAATCACCTAGGTATTGGTGGTATTTCATTTCATGATATTGTCATTTTGAATCATGAAGACGGAAGTCCTTATCTCAATGATGAGGATGCAGACATTTCTATTGCACATGATGGCGGCATTGCGATCGCTTTTGTAAATAAGAAATAATTTTATTTAACCCGTATTCACCTTCTTCTTAAAACAAGTCTTTTGGAGGAGGTGATTTTTATATGTATAATCAAGTATTTCTTGTGGGTAGACTTGCTCAGATGCCTGATTATGAAATTATCAATAATTATCGAAAGGATGCTTTAATCCATATTATGGTTTATCGTCCTTTTGATGAAGTGAAAGGATGTAGGGATTATGATTTGGTTCCTATTATCTTATGGAGAGGTTTAGCGGAAATGATTAATGATACATGTCATGTTGGCAGTGTCATTGCAGTAAAAGGAAGATTAAATGATCTTGAAGACAAGCCCGATTATCAAGGATATCGTGTCATGTCTGTACGTGCAGAGTCTTTCGAGGTTCTTGATGAGAAGATCAAAGAACTTCAGAAACCGCTGACTATGTAGAAATAAGGAGGTTTATTTATGGTTGATCAGTCACTTATTAGAAACTTTTCAATTATCGCACATATTGACCATGGTAAGAGTACCCTTGCCGATAGAATTTTACAATTAACTGGCACAGTAGCTGATCGTGATATGAAGGATCAGTTACTTGATGATATGGAACTTGAAAGAGAGCGTGGTATTACAATCAAGTTAAATGCAGTATCTCTTTCATATACTGCAAAAGATGGTAAGACTTATCTTTTGCATCTTATTGATACACCGGGCCATGTTGATTTCTCTTATGAAGTATCACGTTCTCTTGCAGCCTGCGAAGGAGCTATTCTTGTAGTAGATGCGGCTCAGGGTGTAGAAGCACAGACTCTTGCGAATGTTTATCTTGCACTAGATAATAATTTAGAGATTCTTCCTGTTATTAATAAAATTGATCTTCCTAGTGCAGATCCTGATAGGGTTGCAGAAGAAGTAGAAGATTTAATTGGTCTTCCTGCAGATGATGCACCTCGTATTTCAGCTAAGACAGGCTTAAATGTTGACCAGGTACTAGAAGAAGTTGTAACTAAGATTCCTGCACCGAGTGGTGATATTAATAACCCTACACAGGCTTTAATTTTTGACTCTTTCTATGATGCATATAGAGGTGTCATTATTCTTGTATGTGTTAAGGAAGGTAAGATTAGAGTAGGGGATCACATTCATTTTATGGCAAGTGATGCTGATTACGAAGTTGTAGAATGTGGTGTACATACGCCTCGTGAAGTGAAAAAGGATGAACTAGTAACAGGCGAAGTAGGATGGATTGCAGCAAGTATCAAGTCTATATCTGATGTTCATGTAGGTGATACAGTTACTACTTTAGAAAATAAAGCAGAAGAACCATTACCTGGATATAGACGTATGAACCCAATGGTTTATTGTGGTCTTTATCCTATTGATAATGCTAAATATAAAGATTTACGTGAAGCACTTGAAAAGATTGCGTTAAGTGACTCTTCGCTTGTTTATGAACCTGAAACATCTCAGGCTTTAGGATTTGGTTTCCGTTGTGGATTCCTTGGATTATTACATATGGATGTTATTGAAGAAAGACTAGAAAGAGAATTTGGTCTTGATTTAATTGCGACAGCACCATCTGTAATCTATAACGTTTATTTAAGTGATGGTTCTATGATTGAAATAGATAACCCAGCTTTATTGCCAGATCCAACAACAATTACACGTATTGAAGAGCCTTATGTACGTGCAGCAATTATGACACCTGATGAATTTATTGGTCCTATTATGGAATTATGTCAGAACAAGCGTGGAGAATATGTAGATATTGAATATCTTGATGATACAAGAAGAAATGTTATTTATTATATTCCACTATCAGAAATTGTTTATGATTTCTTTGATAAATTAAAATCATGTACTCGTGGCTATGCTTCATTTGATTATGAATTACATGGTTATCGTGCAAGTAATTTAACAAAGATGGATATTCTTTTAAATGGGGAAGTAGTCGATGCATTATCTTCTATTGTTCATAAAGATTTTGCGTATGATCGAGGAAGAATTATCTGTGAGAAATTAAAGACTATTATTCCAAGACAGCAATTCGAGATTCCGGTTCAGGCAGCTATTCAGGGACGTGTTATTGCTCGTACTAATATTAAGGCAATTAGAAAGAATGTCCTTGCAAAGTGTTATGGTGGGGATATTTCACGTAAGAAGAAACTTCTTGAAAAACAGAAAGAAGGTAAAAAGCGTATGAAGGCTGTAGGAAGTGTAGAAATTCCACAAGAAGCATTCATGGCTATTTTATCTGTGGATGATGAATAGGCAGAGTTATTTCTGCCTTTCTTTGTTTTTTCACACATTTGATTTTCTCTAATTAATTGAAATGAAAAGAATATACATATATAATATGAGAGAAAAAAGGTGGGATTTGATTGTTTAGTAATAGACCGATAAAGTTTATTGGGCGAAAAGAAGCCCAGGAACAGGAACGTAATCAATTAGATAATGTAGTTGCACGTCGTTTCTATATTATTATTGGCGTCGTTATTGTGATAGCAAGCATTTTTGCATTAAGACTTTTTTATATGCAGGTCAATAAGTCTGACTTTTATTCAGCAAAGCTAGAACAATATAGTACAAATACATTTGAAGTCGATGCATTACGTGGTGAAATAGTAGATAGAAACTATAATAAGCTTGTATATAATGAGAATGTAGTATGTGCAACTTATTATGCAGTCAAAGGAATTAAGGATGATGAAATTAAATCAATGGTTAATTTCTTGACTAAGAATTGTAATATTGATATTTCTAGCGTGACTGAGAGAGAAAAGAAAGACTATCTGATCATGAAGGATAAGAAGTTTGCAAAATCTCTTGTGTCAGAGGCAGAGAAGAAGGCTCTTGCGACAAATGATGATGGAGATACTGAGTATTATAATTTACAGCTTAAACGAATCACAAAGAGTGTATTAGAAAAGCACTTAAGTGATGATGATGTACGTTATTATAAGCTTTATTATACAATTAAGAATTGTAAGAATGGTTCTGCAGTACTTCTTGAAAATATCAGCTATCAGGAAGCAAGTGTTATTGGTGAAAACAATGACTTATTAAGAGGTATTCAGGTCACAAGTGATTGGAAACGTGCTTATACTGATGAGTCTACTTTAAAGAGTACACTAGGGAAGGTAACAACTAAGAAACAAGGGTTACCTGCTACATTAAAGGATGAGCTTCTTGCATTAGATTATAGTAATGACTCACGTGTAGGTACTTCAGGGCTTGAAAGACAGTATGAAGATATTTTAAGTGGTAATAAGTCAGTGATGACTTTAAAGTATGCAAGTGATGGAACACCAATAGTCAAAACAAAGAAACAGGGCAGCAGTGGTGAGAATATTCAGTTAACGATTGACTGGGATATTCAGTCACAATTGACTCAGATGGTAGAACAGTGTCTTTATAGTCATAGAGCAGAAAGATATCAGCAGCATATCTATTGTATAGTGATGGAACCTAAGACAGGTGATATTATTGCGTTAGTTGGTAAGGAATACAATAAGGAGAAGACACCTTATGAGATGAAGGATGCGACTTATCTTACTTATACAGGTGCTTATCGTATTGGTTCTACTATGAAGGGGGCTGTTATTTATGCTTGCTTCAAGAATAACATTATTAAAGCCAACCATTATGAAGCAGATACATCTGAAGGTTTAAAGATTGCTGGTACTAAAGCTAAGCATTCTTGGAATAAGAGTGGTTTTGGTAATATCAATGAAGTACAGGCGTTGGCTTATTCTTCTAATATTTATATGATGAAGATTATCATCAAGCTTGCTGGTGGTCATTATCAGTATGATAAACCAATTCATATTGATAAGAGTGCCTTTACTAAATTAAGAAATGCAGCAGGAGAATTAGGTTTAGGTGTTAAGACTGGTATTGATTTACCTTATGAAGCAGCGACTGGTCCTCGTGAAGAAGAAGATACTGCTGGTAAGCTTCTTGACTTCTCTATTGGTCAGTATGATACATATACACCACTACAGCTTGCTGTATATGCGTCTACTCTAGCAAATAAAGGTGTTAAAGTGCAGCCACATCTTTATAAGAGTTCTTATAAGACAGATACATCTGGCAATATTGTGACTCTTAATACACATAAGAAGCATATTATGGATGATGTCTCAGAAGGCAATGAAGATGCATTTAATCAGATTCAGGCTGGTATGAAGGCCGTAGTTACCTATGGTACTGCTGCAGGTTCTTTTGCTGGTTTCCAGTATGATGTTTCTGGTAAATCAGGTACTGCAGAAGACTATACGCATACAGGTAATGTCGACCATCCTAACCATTTGTTTATATCATATGGTCCTAGTAAGGATCCACAGGTTGTAGTAGCTGTTCTTGAAGAAAGATTAAAGGGTGCAAATGATGCGCCAAGTATTGCGAAAAAAGCATTTAGTCTCTATTTTGAAAAATATGGCTACAATAATTAAAAAAGAACTAGTAATTTATGAATTTATATGATAATATATTGAAGCAAACTTATTTGGAGGTGTAATATTCATGAGAGATAATATTATCTTAAAGTGTACAGAATGTGGTGAAGAAAACTATATCAACACAAAGAATAAAAAGAGTCATCCTGAAAGGGTTGAATTTAAAAAGTATTGTCCAAGATGTAACAAGAAAACTGTTCATAAGGAAAAGAAATAAGCCACAAGGCTTATTTTTTTTATACAGGGAGGAAATTGTATGATTAAAAGAATAGTAGTAGGTCCTATTCAAGAGAATTGTTATATTGTGAGTTCTGGGTCAAGTTGTGTTATTATTGATCCTGGAGATGAACCAAAGCGTATTATTGAAGAAGTAGCACAGCGAGATATTAAAGGAATTCTTATTACACATGGCCATTATGATCATATTGGCGCAGTAAATGAATTAAGAGATTATTATCATACAAATGTCTATGCAACTAAAGATGCAAAAGATATGATGCTTGACTGGGATGAGAATTTATCAGTGATGCTTGGTGGAGAGAAGTATATTGTTGATGGTGTTAAAGCAATTAAAGATAGTATCACTTTAGGTGAAATGAAGTTTGAAATATATGAAACACCGGGACATGCAAAGGGAAGCTGTCTCTATTACTATGAAAATGCATTATTTACAGGTGATACACTATTTAAAGGCGGCTGTGGAAGAGTTGATTTTCCTACAGGAGATAAGTTCTCTTTATTAAAATCTTTATCTCGTATAAAGAATCTTGAGTTAGATGCAGATGTATATCCTGGCCATGGACCAGAGTCAACTCTCTCTTTTGAAAAGAAAAATAACCCATTTTTGTCTTTTTAAGGTAAAAACGGTGTTGTTTAAAGTGAAATATAAAGAATATAAATATTTAGGTATATAATGTTTTTGAAGTGGATTAAAACTATATGATTTTCCCTCATGTATATGAGTTCTACATTCTCGTTGTCCATTTCAATTGTCCTCTATGCCCTGAAATAGAGGACTTTTTTTGTTGGCAATTAATGCGCTTTCAATTATAATAAATGATGGAGGTTTAAAAGATGAAGAAGTTAATACGTATAATTCTTGCTTTGGCTATAGGTTCTACTCTTATTGGATGTTCTTCTAAGTCAGGAGGTACTATTGATTTAACGAGTAATATTAAAGTATCAATCAAAGGGTTTAATGGAAAAGGAGAAGTTTATATCGATAATAATACAAAGTACGATAAAACGAATTCAGACATTAGAGACTTCGTAGCTGATATAGAATATACTTTAGAGAATGGAGTAAATGGTGCTCTTTCTAATGGTGATGAAATTACTATTAAAGCGAAATATTCTCAATCTAAGGCAAAAGATTTAGGCTTGACTATTAAGAATCCAACTAAGAAGGTTAAGGTATCTGGACTAAAAGATTTATTAACTGGCTATTATGATTGTGAAATCAAAGTAAAGAACTATGGTTCAATTAAATTAAAGTTAGATGCGAATATTGCACCTATTACAGTGAGCAACTTCGTAGGTCTTGCGAATGATGGTTTCTATAATGGGTTAACATTCCATCGTATTATTAAAGGATTCATGATTCAGGGCGGTGACCCTAATGGTGATGGTACTGGAGGATCTAAACAGACAATTAAAGGTGAATTCACTGCAAATGGTGTTGATAATCCTTTAAAGCATATAAGAGGTGTTATTTCAATGGCTAGAAGTCAGTCATATGATAGTGCGAGCAGTCAGTTTTTTATTATGCATGAAGATACACCTTCATTAGATGGTCAATATGCAGCATTTGGCTGTGCTTATTCAGGTATGGATATTGTTGATAAGATTTGTGATGACGTAAAGACAGAAGACAGCAATGGAACTGTTTCTAAAAAGAACCAGCCAGTCATTGAAAGCATTACATGTACAAAGATTCAGTAATTTTCACTGAATCTTTTTTTATTTTATGAGAAAAATGGGATTCAAATATGTATGTAATAGTAGGAGGTTATTTTATGGATGAACTATTTGAAACCATTTTTTTCAAAGCTCTGAAGGCAGACTCTACAGATATTCATTTTAAGCTGACAGATCATTTGAGTATTCAATTCAGAGTATTTGGAGAGTTACAGCCCTATCAGGAATATGAAAAGACAACAGGGGCTAAAAGTGTGAAACAAAAATCAATCAAAACGTATAAAAAAAGACAAACTTAAAAACAAGTTTGAATAATTTAGAAAAAATAGAATAGTTGAATTTTATGGTTTAGTTAATTTAGAAACGTCA
>NZ_JACRWG010000063.1:0-12289 GCF_014306455.1 Catenibacterium faecis | reverse complement strand
CACCTCTCTTTGATTATACTATTATATCGAGATGCACACTAGAGTTTTGGGGGATTTGAGTTTGGTTATATATTTGTGTCCGCGCAACAAAGGCGCGGGGAAATGGAGAAAATCATGGATAAAATCAAAAAGAACTGGGTCTATTATTTCATTATTTTCATTGCTTTTTATATCGTTCCAATGCTGATAAAAGATACAGGAAGTGGCATATTTATTCTATTGATTGTTATTCCTCTTATTATGTTAATCACTTCTTTTGTATATGGATTAAGAAATACATTTGATTTCATTTATCCTCTTATTGTCGCAATTCTGTTCATTCCTACATTATTCGTCTACTATAATATTTCAGCTTGGAGCTATATTATTGTCTATTCTATGATTGCAGTTATAGGATCACTACTAGGTAAAACATTACAAAAGAAGTAATAATTTTCTTGCTATGAAGTAAACTTTACACTTTAGAATATCTTTATAGGAAAGGAAAGGATATTATGAGTAAAAAAGTCGTTGTATTATCAACAAGTCTAAGAAGTAGTAGTAATTCAGAATTACTTGCGAAAAGCTTTGTAGAAGGGGCAAGAGATACAGGAAATGAGGTAGAGTATATATCACTTAAAAATAAAGATATTCGTTTCTGTATTGGATGTCTCGCATGCCAGAAAACAGGACATTGTGTCATAAAAGATGATGTAGCAGATATCATGAATAGTGTACTTAAAGCAGATGTTGTTGTATGGGCTACACCTATCTACTATTATGAAATGAGTGGACAAATGAAAACATTGATTGATCGTCTCAACCCAATGTATTCTAAAGACTATAAGTTTAGAGATGTATATCTTCTTGCGACAGCTGCAGAAGAAGGAGATGAAGTCTTTGAAAAAGCTATTACTGGACTTAGTGGCTGGATTGATTGTTTTGAAAAGACATCTATTAAAGGCACTGTACTTTGTGGTGGTGTATCTAGTGGTGGAGATATATTTAGTAATACTAAACTTAAAGAAGCCTACAATCTAGGTTCTCATGTATAAGACAGACATTAAGACAATTAGATGGTGAATCATAAGCATGAACACATGATGTTCATGTTTTTTTGTTAGTTATAACGAACCTTTAATTTTTAAGGGGGGTCAATAGAAAACTTGCTTTAAATTATTGGGGGTTTCCACTTGTAAAGGGCAGTCATATTACCCCTATTTAAATGTTTTATTTATTCTTTTTCTTATAAGATTCTCTCTTTTTGGTATTAGAGAAGTGTTCTTGCTTCCTATCATGTTATGTATGACTTTACATTTTCTATAGTCCTTAATATTTATTCTACTGCTGCATTCTGGACAGGAGATAATGGTTCTCTTAAGCGTGATACAATAAATCACTTCTTTTTCATTAATTTCAATCGTATGAGACTGTACAAAGGATTCATAATCCCCTAAAATAATTTTTAGATCATTATTCAATTTGTGATCTCCTTTCGCTTTGATTTAATATGAGCAAATTAATGATACAGCGAAAGGTTTTTAATTACACAAAAATACTTAAAAAAGTGGGAGCCGCAGTGTGACCCCCACAGATTTAAAGGTGCTGTTTCCAAGACCCCCAAATATTTAGAGCGAAGGTCTGACCCCCACAAAAATTAAAGAGCCGTTATAACTAATATATTAATTGTGGTATCTATTTCATAGTGATATACTAAATCTATAAGTTAGCACAAACTAACAAAGAGGTAATATCATGAGAATACTTATATATGGTGCAGGGGTTATTGGTTCATTATATGCAGTTTTGTTGAAAGAAGCAGGGTATGATACAACTATTTATGCAAGAGGACATAGACTTGAAGCCCTTCAAAATCAAGGACTCCTTTATAAGAAAAATAATATAATCAAAAAAGTAGATATCAAGGTCATTGATTACTTACAAGATAATGATATATATGATTTTATTTTTTTAACTGTTAGAGAAAATCAATTATATCAGGCACTGAAAGAATTGAAATCCAACAAAAGTAAAAACATTATCACAATGGTTAACTCAATAGATACTTATGAAAAATGGGAAAGCATTGTAGGAAAAGGAAGAATATTGCCAGCTTTTCCGGGAGCTGGAGGCAGTATCACAAATGATATACTTGATGCATCACTTACTCCAAGACTTATACAGCCGACTACTTTTTCTGAAATAACAGGAAAAAAGACAAATAGGACACAGCAGCTCATACAAATATTTAAACATGCACGCATACCTTTTCAACAGGTCAATGATATGCATATATGGCAGTTATGTCATCTTGGGATGGTTGTACCTCTTGCAGATGCTTATTATCAAACAGAATATCCTGAATCCGTAGGTCAAGATAAACTTGTGATGAAAAATACAGCGAAAGAGCTTAAATATAATTTCAAGATTTTATATGAAAAACTTCATACATTATCACCTTATAAAATGCATATCTTTAGAATTTTACCAATACCAATACTTACATATATTTTATCGAAGACTTATAAAAGTCACTTTGGATATACATTCATGTATCAACATGCAATAAAAGCACCGGATGAAATGAAAGAACTACATAACCAATTTAATTCTTATATTAAGAAATGGAGATTATGAATATGACAAACGAAGAATACAAACAATTATCAATCAAAGAATTTACTGAAGCAGCTAAAAGATATGAAGGTGATCATGCAGGTCTCTATGAAATGTGTAAGAAGGATTATCCAGATATCTTAGAAGAATTAGAGAAAGAACCATTTATAGATTTACTTGATGCAGGATGTGGTCCAGCACCTATGATTTCTTTATTATCAGAAAAATATCCAGATAGACATTATATAGGTCTTGATCTTACACCAGCTATGATTGAAGAAGCTAAAAAGAAGAATATTCCAAATGCAGTATTTGTAGTAGGGGATTGTGAGAATTTTCCTTTTGAGGAAAACTCATTTGATGCCATTATCTGTTCTATGAGCTTTCATCATTACCCTAATCCACAGGCATTTTTTAATAGTGTAAAAAGATGCTTACGTCCAAAGGGTAGATTAATACTTAGAGATGTTACTAGTGATAATAAACCACTTGTATGGCTGATGAATAAAATTGAAATGCCTCTCGCAAACCTATTTGGTCATGGAGATGTTCAGGTGCCTACAAGAGATCTTGTTTACAAATGTTGTAAAGAAGCAGGATTAAAAGTAGAGAAGTTTGAAATACGCAAGGGAATGCGCCTACATTGTGTTGTAAGAAAAGAAGGCGATTCAAAATGAAAATAAATGTAAAAGGTGTACCAGAGACAATGATTCAGACTCTCTATGCTCGTGCAAAAGAAACAAGTAAAGAGAACCCTAAAATAAAAGATGAAATGGCTGTATCAATAGTCAAACAATTAGATTATGACTTTTCTAATGCTGATCAAGATAGAACTATGAGTTTAGGTGTAATCGCAAGAACGATTGTATTAGACAAAATGGTAGAGGAATATCTCAACACACATAAAGATACGATAGTTATTAATATTGCATGCGGGCTTGATACGAGATGTTATCGTATGAAGGGAAAATATGTACGTTGGTACAATCTGGATTTGCCTGAAACAATCAATATAAGAAAACAGTTTTTTAAAGAAACAGGTCCTATCTATCAGATTGCGAAATCAGCCATGGATGAAAGTTACAGAGATGATATTCAATATCATGGAGAAAACATTCTTGTAATCATTGAAGGTCTCACAATGTATTTATCTGAAAATGATATTAAGAAAATATTTTCTATTATTACTTTTAAAAATAGTACTGTAATGGTAGAAGTCATGTTCCCTTTTGTAGTGAAACATACTAAAGAAAAATCAGTAGAAGGAAGTCATGCAAAGTTTACGTGGGGCATTAAAAACGGGAAAGAACTAGAAAAACTTCTTCCTACATTTTCTTTTCTTACTGAAGTGAGTCTTGTAGAAGGAATGAAGAAGTTAATGCCTATATATCATGTATTAGGTAAAATTCCTTTTGTTTATAATATTTCAAATAAAATAGTTGTTTTAAACAACCATAACTAGTATTAAGGAAATGATAGAAGTTATGAAATTACATACACGCTTAGATATAGATTAACGTATAAGAAATGTTGTTGTGGAATGGAAGAAAAGAAAAGGAAAATTAATATGAAAGATAAAGTAAAAGATGCTTATGAATCATCTAAGAATATATATGATGACGTTCTCACTCAATCCAATATTTTTAGTCGACTCTATATAAAACTATTTTGGAATGGTACTGATGATAATGTAATCGCAAAAAAAGTACTCTCTTATATTCCTAATGATTTTAATGGTGATCTTCTTGATGTTCCAGTAGGTACAGCTGTATTCACTAATAATAAATGGATTTCTTTAAATAATGCGCATATTACATGTCTTGACTATAGTCAGGATATGCTTGAACAGGCTAAGATAAGATTAAATGGTCAAAAACATATTCAATGTATTCAGGGAGATGTAGGAAACTTACAGATGGATGATGAAACATTTGATATCGTACTATCTATGAATGGATTTCATGCTTTTCCTGATAAGATTAAAGCTTTCCAAGAAACATGGCGCGTACTAAAACCTGGTGGTGATTTTATTGCCTGCTTTTATATTAAAGGAAAATCAAAAAGAACAGACTGGCTAGTAAAAAATGTTCTTTCAAAGAAAGGATGGTTTACTCCTCCATTCCAGACTGAAGAAGAACTCAGAGATATTCTAGAGAAATTCTATCAAATCATAGATATACATGTTGATGGATCAATGGTATATTTCCATTGTAGAAAGAGGTAAAACATATGCGTATTGCGTTAGCTCAAATGAAAAATGAAGGTACAATCCAAGATAACTTAGATAAAAGTATAGAGTTTATTAGACAAGCTTATGAAAATCATGCAAGCCTCATCTTATTTCCCGAAGTTCAGCTTACAGAATTCTTTCCACAATATAAGGGAAAGGATGTATCACAATATAGACTTAAATTTGATTCAAAAGAAGTAAAGATGCTTCAATCTGCAAGTGAGAGATATAGTATTATATCTGTTCCAAACATTTATCTTGAAGAAGAAGGAAAACCCTATGATGCAAGTCTATTAATAGAGAAAGATGGAGAAATCAAAGGCATTCAAAAAATGGTCCATATAGCACAGGCTAAACAATTCTATGAACAAGATTACTACACACCTTCAAATGATGGATTCAAAGTATTTGATACAGAATATGGTCAAATAGGCATCGTCGTATGTTTTGATAGACATTATCCTGAAAGTATTAGAACAGAAGCGCTGATGGGCGCAGATCTAATACTTATTCCAACAGTGAATACTAAAACTGAACCTTCAGAAATGTTTGAATGGGAACTTCGTGTCCAGTCCTTTCATAATAGTGTAAGTATTGCGATGTGCAATAGAGTAGGACAAGAGGTTGAAATGAACTTTTCTGGAGAATCCATTGTAGTCAATCCAAATGGGAAAGTTATTAAAAAAACAAGTGATCAGGAAGAAATCATATATGTTGATATTGATTTGTCTGACTCCAAGAAAATAAGAGAAAGTAGACCCTATACACAACTAAGAAGAAAAGAATTATATCAATAAAATCTCCTTGCCATAAAGTAAGGTTCACACTTTATAATTTAGCCAAGGAGGATGATAATATGAGTAAAATATTAGTTGCTTATTTTAGTGCAAGTGGTGTTACAAAACATGCAGCTGAAAAAGTTGCAAAGATAGCAGGGGCTGATCTATATGAAATTAAACCAGAAGTCCCATACACAAAAGCTGATCTTGATTGGATGAATAAGAAGTCTAGAAGCAGTATTGAAATGGAGGATAAATCAATACGCCCTGCCATTATTAAAGATAATCTAGATATTTCAAAGTATGATCATATCTATCTAGGTTTTCCTAAAATGGAGTACAGTTTATAGTAGTGTATAGCGTGTACCAAGTTATAATTATGGGGTTGAAAATAACAGTATACACAGATAATGTGGAAAAATGTGTATGACGTTTATATAGAAAATAACATTGAAAAAGAAATTCAAGAATGGGTAAATTCATTAAATTTAAAATAGAATAATAATTACATGAGTGACAGAAGATAAGAATCTGAATTCCCTGTCACTTTTATATTATTTGATAAGAAAAAAGAACTGGTTTATATCCGATAAGAATATAGACTGGTTCTTATTTTTAATATGCTATTATATACACAGGGAGTCGGGGAATGTCGAACTATAGCAAGCCGGAAAAGAAAGCATTGATATCGGTATGAAAGAGTTTTGCAAGTGCAACTAATTCAGATGCCTTAATGTTCATGCGATTTGTTTCCAGTTTGGCATAGGTACTTTTGGTGATGGAGATACCCATAAGATTTAATTTTGCAACTACTTGGTCTTGAGTCATATTGTTTTTATATCGAATTGCTTGGATATTTTTACCAATATCCATATCTGGTCTAATCTTTTGCATAATGATGAACTCCCCTTATAAAATAAAAAGATTCGTAATACAGAAATATATATATTGATTCTAAAGAATTTAAATTTTATAATGTTTCGTAATAAGGAATTATTTTTAACAGGAAGAGGTAAAAGTATAATGGATGTGGAGATGGAAAAGAGAAAATTTTTAAATCTATGTGGCAAAAGAGATCGAGCATTATTGTCAGGTGAAAAAAGAATGACATTGGGGGATATGGAACGATTGACATATCTGACAGAATTTTTTGAACTGGAGAACTATGGAATCGCCTTATGGAAAGAATTTGGTGATGATGTAAAAGAGCCATTTGAAGCGATGATGAAAATGTTAGATGAGCCGGAGTGCATAGAAGATCGATGGCTTGATGACGAAGCAAAAGGGGAAAAGTGGTTGTTAGAATTTCAGGAACTGGCATTAACGGAAGAATACAGGGAATGGATTCGAAATTATATCGATAAAAAATATGAAGAAAGAGGATTACCATATCCGACAGGAGCAGACTTCGATTAAGAGGTCTGCTTTTTTCTGGTCTTTTGGGAGGTGATAAGAGGTGGAAGTAAGTATTTATGAACTCTTGGCGGCAGCAAGAGAATCGGCTAAATCTGATTATATAAAAGGGGACAGCATTTTGTGTGAGAAGAGATTTCATCCAGATACCCATTACATGGTAGAAATAGAACTGCTGAAAAATGATAACAAGCTGGGAAAAAAGGGCAATTATATACGGAAGTTTTTGACAGAACCGGAGTATCTTCCCATTTTACAAAAGCAGGAAAAACATCTCATAAAAATAAAAAGACAGGCAATTGTTCAAAAAGGAAACTTGCGATATATCCCTCCCCCGGACAGGCTGGACCGCCGCCGGGAGAGGGATCTTTTATAACCGGCTGGGAAGGAACAGTAGTGTTCCTCTGGCGATAGTGGTATAAAAAAACCAGATTTTCCGCAGGTTTTGGGACGCTGGAACATAGAAAAGTGTTCACGAATGGCACTTTTGCAACGATCCGTTGCAGCAGTGACAACATTTTTGACCTTACGTTAAACAGAAAAAATGAAAGGATGTGATTGCGATAATCATAGGAATTGATCATGGCTATTATGCCATTAAAACAAGACAAGTGTCTTTCCCAAGTGGAATTATTGGGTATGATTACGAGCCGTATACCATGCAGAATGTTCTGCAATATCAAGGAAAGTATTATGTCTGCGGTACGGGAAGACAGACGCTGGTAAAAAATAAAACGTCCAATGATAATTATTATCTGCTGACGTTGGCAGCCATTGCAGAAGAAATCAAGCATCGGAAAGCGGAACGAAAGACAGAGGTAATTCTGGCTGTTGGACTTCCGCTTTCAAGTTTTGGAAGAGAGAAACAGGGATTCAGGGAGTATCTGTTGCGGAAAGAGCAGCCAGTGCGATTTTTATATGAAAGTGAGTTATATGAGATAACAATAAAAGATGTGAAACTGTTCCCACAGGGATACTCTGCGCTTGCTCTGCATCCAGAGTATCTGAAGAATGAACCGTCTGTTCTGCTTGTTGATATTGGTGGCTGGACCGTTGACCTTATGAGGCTGGACAATGCTGTTCCGAATGCAGCAACGTGCAGAAGTCTGGAACTTGGAGTAATCCGATGTATTGATGAGACAGCAGAACAAGTGCGTAGAAATACCGGACTGTCTGTGACAGAAACTCAAATTGAGCGTGTGCTTCGGAGGGAATCTTGCAGTATGGCAGAGGAGGCCAGACGGATCATACAGGAAAACGGACGGAAATATATAGAAAGAATACTGTCTGCGGTGACAGAATCCGGGTTTGATCTCCGGGCAGTACCCACCGTATTTATGGGGGGAGGCTCCGCAATTTTAAAACGCCACGTGACCGCACAGGACGCGATTTGCCGCCCCGTTTTTATAGAGGACGTCCATGCCAACGCAACAGGGTATGAACGGATTGTAGAGCAGATGTGGACGAGATGACACGCCCGGTATATTCGTTCCGCCCGAACCTGAAAAATCCAGAACACCAGAGGGCATGGGAGAAATTTCAAAGTGTTCCAGAAGGGCAGAAAAGCCAGTATCTGGTTCAGGCAATTCTGGAAAAAGAGGATCGGAAATGGATGGAAGAAGTCATTCAAAAGACGATAAAAGAAAGTGTTCGGGAATTAGGAATATGTGGCACTACGGAACAATCGACAACGAAACTATCATCGGAAGAAATACCAGATCAGATGATGGATTTTCTATCTCAAATGGAAAATTTGTAAAGGGGGTGAGGCCTATGATTGCACGATACATACATTGTTGGATCTGCTAGGGGTAAGGCAAGAAATGCATCGATATCTTTGGTGGGTATTGTGAATAGCTTTCCATGCGGCTTTGGAGTATGTTGTGTGTAGCAAAAGTGAAAGGAGAAAGGTTATGGCAGAGATGAAAAATATCTGCGGAAAGATCCCGATGGACTTACATGAGAAAGTAAGAGAAGAGATTGAACTCACAGAAAGCAGCACACAAAAATTTTTACAACAGGTCATTGAAGAACATTTCAACAGAGTGGAAGGAAAAGGAGAAATAAGCATGGGAGCAGTAAGAACAGTAGCAGTACAGGTATCAGAGGAATTATTCCAGAGATTAAAAGTAGTCATCGGAAAGAAACACATGAAACAGAAAGACTTCTTAATTCAGATTATAGAAGAAGCACTGGAAAAGGTAGAGGTCGAATGGCAAAGCAAAGAGCAGCCTGAAGAATCCGAACAGACAACTGGAGAATTGGGAACAGAAGAAACTCAACCGGAAGAAAGAACTGAGCCGGAAAGGGAAAGTGAACCAGAAGAGGAAGCCGAACCGGATGGAGAAAGTGAACCGAAAGAGGAAAACAAACCAGAAGGGGAAAGTGAACCGGAAGAGGAAACTGAACCAGAAGGAGAGACTGATCCGGAAGAATCTAAAGCAGAAGAACCAACAGAATGGTAACCAATTGATACAGAATAACGAAGGGCGGTATGAGAGATCATGCCGCCTGTTTTTATCAGCAAAAAGGAGGTTGATAGCCGCAACCATTCAATTTTTTGATCTCTTTAGCGGAATCGGGGGATTTCGTGAAGGCTTAAGACGGGCAGGAAACTTTGTCTGTGTCGGACATTGCGAGGTGGATACTTATGCGGATAAGAACTACCAATTGCTGTTTGATACGGAAGGGGAGTGGTATTGTAATGACGCAAGAACAATCGAACCAGAACGAATGCCAGATTTTGATTTACTCTGTGCAGGATTTCCTTGCCAGGCATTCTCTATCGCCGGAAAGCGAGAAGGATTTGCAGATGCAAGAGGAACCCTCTTTTTCGAGATTGCCCGGCTTCTTAAAGCTAAAAGACCCCAGTATTTTATCCTTGAAAATGTTCCCGGTCTGCTTTCGCATGACAAGGGGCGGACATTTTGCACCATCCTCAGTACGCTTTCGCAACTGGGGTACCATGTCGAATGGAAAGTGCTTAACAGCAAGGATTTCGGAGTCCCCCAAGCAAGGAAACGGGTGTATATTGTCGGATATTTTGATTTCCGATGTGCCGGAAAAGTATTACCTGAACCAGAAACAAATGGAGCAGCTCTTGTTCAAGTCCGGGCAGGAAGTCAGGGGAAAAGAGTCTACAGTCCCAAAGGACTAAGCTGTACCCTGACATCACAGGCAGGTGGAATGGGCGGCAAGACAGGATTATATGATGTAGGTGTTCCAATCAAAGAGAATACAAAGCTCGGCTACAAACTTGCAAGAGAAGGGGACAGCATCGATCTGGGTTATGCGAATCTCAACAGCAGGAGAGGAAGAGTCGGACACCAGATCGCACATACCCTGACAACAGGTGTTCAACAGGGAACGCTGCACTTTGTCGATCTTTCACCTCCGCCGGTGGTAACGGAAGAATGCAGAAGCCTGAATACCAGACAATGCGGTGTCCACAAATACAAAGGAGAATGTTCTGGTGTATTAGCAGAGGATGGAGCAAGAGCAGTCTTAACACCAGCAAAAGAGAATGTTCGTCAGAACGGCAGACGTATGAAAGAACCCGAAGAACCGATGTTTACAATTACTGCAACCGATCGTCATGGCATCTTGTATCACGGCAGAATAAGAAGGTTAGTTCCGAGGGAATGTCTGCGACTGCAGGGTTATTACGACTGGCAGATTGATAAGATCATAGACAGCACTTCTGACGCACAGCTTTATAAACAGGCTGGAAACGGAGTAACTGTCAATGTTATCGAGGCAATTGGCAGATTGTTACAAAAGGCAGACTCCGAACTTAACACACAGAAAGTGTCTGAGAAAGGAATCCATTAGGCATGATCGGAATAAAAGACCAATACTTTGGCACAGAAATCGAAATGACAGGGATTACCAGACAACGTGCTGCAGAAGTTGTTGCTGAAATGTTTGGAACAGAAGCATATTATGACGGCACTACTTATGGAGTCTGGTCAGTGATAGATCTGGAAGGAAAAAAGTGGAAATTTATGTCTGATGGGAGCATTTATACACAACGGAAAGTATACGGTCGAATTGTAGACGCAGGTGGAGAATATTCAACAGAAATGGTATCACCGAAATTATCCTATGATGAAATGGGAAAGTTACAGGAAGTAGTACGATGTCTGCGACAGCATGGAGGTTTTGTAAATGAGTCCTGTGGTCAGCATGTTCATGTAGATGCATCGAATCATACACCGCAGAGTCTGAAAAATGCACTGACAATTATGTATGCAAAGGAAGATATCCTGTTCAAAGCACTGAAAGTGCAGGAGAGAAGAGCAAATAGTTATTGTCAGAGGGTGCGACCGGAGGTATTGGAGAAAATCCGAAAAATACCAAATAAATCAATCACAATGGACCGAGTAAGAAATGTCTGGTATGGAGGCAGGGATGGAAGTCATACCCATTATGATCATACCCGTTATTATGCTCTGAATCTTCATGCTGTGTTTTCCAAGGGAACTTTGGAATGGCGTTGTTTTGAAAGCACACTACATGCAGGAAAGGTGAGAGCAAATATTACACTGGCATTAGCCATTTCCGCACAGGCAATCAATCAGAGATCGACACAGATGAAAAAGACACTGATATCAGAAAACCCGGCATTTACATTTCGTACATTTTTATTGAGACTTGGGTTAATTGGAGACGAATATAAAAATGTTCGAAAACATCTGCTGGCAAATCTGGATGGTGATCTTGCGTGGAGATATGATAAAAGCACGTATGAGTGTCTGAAGAAAAATCAAAGGACAGAAGGAGTCAGATAGAGGTGAGAAAAAATGAAAGATAGATATTACTTCGCTTATGGCAGCAACATGAATCTGGAGCAGATGAAGTACAGGTGTCCGGCTGCGGAAGTTGTGGAAAACGTCCGGCTTGAAAATTATCGGCTGGCATTTCGGGGAAGGGCTCCGGGCAATGGGGTAGCAACGGTTCTGCCGGAAAAAGGAAGCTATGTCGAAGGAGTCTTATGGAAAATCACAGAAGCGTGTGAGAAGAGTCTGGATTTTTATGAAGGATTCCCAAGTTTTTATGGGAAAGAATCGATTCGGGTAAAAAATCAGGATGGTGTGGAGAAAGAAGTGTTTGTATATATGATGAACGCTCCGCACAAAGATGTTCCGGCAAAGTGGGGCTAGTATAAATTTAGTGCCAGTCAAATAGAGAAAATATCTAAAAAAAGAATTGAAAAACATTCGAAAGAATACTAGTCTGAAACATGAAAATAGAGGTGTTAAACATGTCAGAA
>NZ_JACRWG010000062.1:0-12986 GCF_014306455.1 Catenibacterium faecis | reverse complement strand
TTATCTTCATCTAAAACGTTGAATTCATAGAACTTTACTTTCTTACCAGTAATTTCATGAATTGCATCTAAGGCTTCTGGTTTTGAATTTGAGAAGTCATCGATGACTACAACATCATGGCCGCTCTGTAGTAATTCTACACAGACATGACTACCAATATAACCTGCACCACCTGTAACTAGTACGTTCATATTTATTCCTCCACTACTTTACAACCGCCAAGTTTTCTTACTTTAAGTACATGACAGCTGCCTTCTCCAAATAATTTTTCAATTTCTTTCTTATACTCTGGGACAAAGTCATTTTCTACAAATGCCTGAATTGTACCTGCGAATCCACCACCATGTACTCTAGATACACCATGGTCTCCTAATACGATTTCACTTAATGCTAGACCTGCAGAAACTGCCTGATGCTTATAATCAAAGTCTGCATAAACATTCTGTAAGAACTTATAGCTTGAGTTACCAGATTCCTTGATTAACTTCTTGAATAAGTCAAAGTCATCATTGTTTAATGCTTCTACAATCTGAGGTACTCTCGCATTTTCCTTGAAGAAATGAATAGCTCTTAGAATTTCTCTATCATTCTTGACTGCATCTCTCACATCAGCAAGATGATCAAAGAATTCCTTTTCATCTACTTCTCTTAAGAATTCCTTACCAAAGTAATGAGCGACATCCTTCATTTCAGCAGGAATAGCACCATATGCATCTGTTAAGTCTGCATGGCTTCCCTTTGTATCAACGATACATAAGCTATGATCATATTTAGAGAAATCTACATCTACATGATTAACAACAGGATGTTCTGTATCCTTGAAATCGATAGAGATAAGTCCACCAACAGCACATGCACACTGGTCCATTAATCCACAAGGCTTACCAAAATAGACATTTTCAGCATACTGACCTACTTTTGCGATTGTAACCATATCGATGCTCATATCATTATATAAACCATCAATGATTGTACCAATAATTGTTTCAAAAGCAGCTGAACTAGATAAACCAGCCCCTACTAATACATCACTTGTAATGAATGCTTTGAAACCACCGATATTGTAACCTAGTTCTTTAAGTTTAGAAACAACACCTCTGATTAGTCCTTCTGAAGTACCTTCTTCTTCATCCTTCTTATCTAAATCATTTAAATGAATAGGTGCAATGTTGAAACTGTCAGATACAACATTGATTACATCATCCTGTCTAGCGACTACACCAATCGCATCTAGATTGATAGAACCGGCTAATACACAACCATGCTGATGGTCTGTATGGTTACCTGAAATTTCACTTCTACCTGCAGCACTGTAGATGCTGACATTTTCATCACCATAAAGTTCAATGAACTTATCTAATGCATTGGCATATCTATCTTTCTGATAATCTACAAGACTTGCATCTTCATATAAGTCTTTCAACATTTCATCATATTTATTAGTTTTAAATTCTTCTTTTAATAAGCTTGCTTTCATTTTGTTACCTCGAATGTATATACTGTTTCTTCTTTAAATTTTTTATTTGCCTTTAAGATGACCTTTGGATTTTCTTCTTTATGAATACTGTCTGGTAAATAACTTGTTTCAATACATAATGCATCTTGTGGATGCATAGTGTAACCATATTTATCTAACTGTCCATCTAAATAGTTTGCACTATATACCTGTGCTGATGGATATGTAGTAGATACAGTTAATTTAATGCCAGTTTCTGGAGAATAAAGTTCTGCCTGATTTTTATCTGTATTAAATACAAATGGATGATCATAACCACGGGCTGTGATTAACTGTGGATGATTGTCTTTGATACAATCTCCAATCACTTTTTCACTTCTAAAGTCAAATGGAGTATTTGTGACATCTAATAATTCACCTGTATATAATCCATCACCATCAACACAGCCTACTTCATCAGCATTGAGTTTTAATACATGATTATGAACACCTGATGCATGTCCATTTAAGTTGAAATATGAATGGTTTGTGATATTGATAATTGTATCCTGATCACTTGTTGCTTCATAGCGCATATGAAGTGATGTTCCTTCGATTGTATAATAAGCATAGAAATCTAATGTACCTGGATAGCCTTCTTCACCATCTTTAGATACATAGTGGAACTTGACACCATCTTCAATAAATTCATAATCAAATACCTTGTAAGAAAATCCTTCAATACCACCATGTAATGAGTTAGGACCATTATTAATAGGAACATTATAAGTCTTCCCATTTAATGTGAAAGTTCCCTTCTCAATACGGTTGCATACTCGTCCTACCAAAGCACCAAGATATGTACCATCTCTCTTCTGGTAATCTGATACTTCAGGGAAGCCTAATACACAATCACATGGATTTCCTTCTTTGTCCTTTACTACAGCTTTAAGTAGTGTGCAGCCAAAGTTTGTGACTTCTACATAGAAGTCTTTGTTTTCTAAGCCGATGACAACAATATCGTCATCTAATTCTTTCTTAATTTCTACCATAAGCCCTCCACGAAGCGACTGAATCCTTCAATTCCTTCATCAGTCATTTTATATACACCAGCATCTTCTAATACTGCTACAAACTTCTTAGTGACTTCTACTTCTAGGAATTCATCAACATCCTCGTAGTCACAACTCTTAAGATATTTGTACCAGTCTGCATGCTTCTGTAATGATTCATTTGAATCAAAATCCGCATTACCTAATAGACACTGTTTGATATCTTCTAATTCGTTCTTTAATCTTGCAGGAAGAACAGCTAAGCCCATTACTTCAATTAAGCCGATGTTTTCCTTCTTAATGTGGTGATGCTGTGCATGAGGGTGGAAGATTCCTAATGGATATTCTTCAGTCGTACGGTTATTTCTAAGTACTAGATCTAACTGATACTTTCCATCCTTCATACGTGCAATTGGTGTTACTGTGTTATGTCTTACACCATCTGTATATGCAATGATATCTAGTGATTCATCACTATAATCAATCCATCTCTCAAGAATAACATCAGCCAAAGCAATGATTTTTTCTTTGGAAGTAGAGGTAAGTCTTAGAGTTGACAATGGCCAATACAACATATCTACCTGTACCTGGTCATGTTCATAACTCTTGATAACTTTTGCATCTTCCATAGGAAAATGATGACGACCGCCTTGGTAGTGATCATGGGTAAGGATAGAACCACCTACGATTGGTAGATCAGCGTTACTTCCCAACATATAATGAGGGAACTTATCTACAAATGCGAATAGATGCTCGAATGTATTGTGGTCAATTTTCATTGGCTGATGTTTTTCATTAAATACGATACAGTGTTCATTGTAGTAAACATAAGGTGAATACTGTAGGTAATAGCGATGACCTGCAAGGTCTAGTGGAATGATACGATGATTCTGTCTCGCAGGATGCTTCATATTACCTGCAAATCCAACGTTTTCTTTACATAATAAGCAAAGAGGATAGTTTGTAGATTTGATATTTTTTGCAGCTGCAATCGCTTTAGGATCCTTTTCTGGTTTAGAAAGGTTAATAGTAATCTGAATATCACCATATTTAACATAATGGTTAAACTTGATATTCTTATCAATACGTGATTTACGAATATAGTTACTACTAATACTTAAATCATAGAAGTAGTCTGTTGCTTTTTCTGGAGATTCATTATAAAGAGTGTTGAACTTATTTACTACTTCACTAGGACGAGGCATGAGGCAGTTCATAAGTCTTGTATCAAATAAATCTTTTTCAGTCACAGAATCTGAAATCATACCTTTTTCTACTGCATAGTCAAGAATATGATCAATGATATCCTGTGCTGTTTCTAATTTTTCATCGATTTCTTCTAGTTCAAATTCATCTAACTGAAGTAAGTCTAAAATTAAATTTGCGGCATAGTACAAATCATCTGTACCGATCATGCCTTTTTGTAACGCAAAGTTGAGTAATCTGTTAATCTGATGGTTCATTATGGGTTCTCCTCTTTTTTATTTTGTTATTTTCTTCATCTACTATGATAAACCTTTTAGTAAAATAATCAATACTTTTTTAATTATTTTTACTATTTTGTTTACTTGCTATTTTACTAAAATAAAAAAAGAGAAGTTTTATTACTTCTCTCTGCATGAATTTCTAATAACTAATTGACATGGTAATTGTATTCTACATGGATAGCTGATATCCTCTTCTGTGATCATTCTATGTAACAACGAAGCCCCCATCTCTCCCATCTCACTTGAAGGTGCATAGACAGTAGATAATGTAGGTCGTGTGAAGTTACATGCATCCACATCATTGAATCCCATAATAGACACTTCTTCTGGAACCTTGATTCCTGCATCTAATAAAGCCTGCATAGCACCCATCGCAAGAGGATCATTGGCACAGAATATTGCGGAAGGTATTTTTCCTTCTTCAATCACACGATTCATGACAGAATAACCTTCATCTCCAGTCATTTCATGACCGGTTGTAAATATCTCATATTTTATTCCTAAATATTCACAATATTTAATAAAGCTTTTCTTTCTAGAAATTGTTTGTAAAGACATCTCATCATATTCATTTCTTCCCATAAAACCAATCGTTTCATGTCCCTGCGAATGAAAATAGTTGACTACTTTACACATCGCGTCATCAAAATCCAATGAGATACAGACATTTGTGATAGGAGACAAATCCATATCCAGCAAAACAATTCTACTAGATAACTTACTAAATGTATCAAGATACTTCTTTTCAAACTTTCCAATACAAATAATACCATCCACACCTTCTAATACCTGTTTCATATTCATATCATCATATCTTACTTTTGTAGAAGCCATCTTTTCTTTTCTTAAATATTTCTCTACACCCTGTAAAATAGATAAGAAATAAGTATCTCTAAATTCCTGTTCAAATGTATAACACTGGATAATACCTATATTAAATGTTTTCTTCTTTTCTTTTGATTTTAAGGAGTAATTGAGTTCACTAGCCACTCTTAATATCTTCTCTTTTGTCTCAGGTAAAACCTTCAATGTTTTATCTTCATTTAATACTCTTGATACAGTTGCGATAGATACATCAGCTGCTTTCGCAACATCCTTAATTGTAGCCATTTATTTTTCCTCCTCAATATTACTATAATAATTAATATATCACAATCTAGATAAAATGAGGTAAAATTTTTAGTAATATTTTAACCAATTTTAACGATATATTATTTTTCCCTTATTTTCATTGTATATATCAAACATTTTTCTACCTTGCCTATAATTTCTTCATTTTTTTATTGACGAGTGTATTTCTACATGGTATTATAGGTGAGCAGTCAAGAAATGGGCCTGTAGCTCAGTTGGTTAGAGCGCACCCCTGATAAGGGTGAGGTCGATGGTTCAAATCCATTCAGGCCCACCATTTCTAAAACTGTTAAACATGGGCCTGTAGCTCAGTTGGTTAGAGCGCACCCCTGATAAGGGTGAGGTCGATGGTTCAAATCCATTCAGGCCCACCATGTTTATTTAAAATTTTTCTGGGGCCTTAGCTCAGCTGGGAGAGCGCCTGCTTTGCACGCAGGAGGTCAGGAGTTCGATCCTCCTAGGCTCCACCATTTATAAAAATCAGCAGACACATTTGTGTCTGTTTTTTTATTTCATTGCGTAAAAAAGAACCATAGTCCTATATAAAGGATTATGGTTCTTTACTTTTAGTAACCTGCCCCAGTGTCTGTATTCTTCATAATTTTTACAAGACGGCTTGTACCAAGTCTGTCAGCACCAAGTTCAATGAACTTTTCAGCATCATCAAATGAGCTAATACCACCTGCTGCTTTTACTTTAACTCCTTCACCTACATGATCATGCATTAACTTTACATCATCAAATGTAGCGCCTGCAGTTGAGAACCCTGTTGATGTCTTAATGTATTCTGCACCTGCATTTGTGACTAATTCACACATCTTGATCTTTTCTTCTTCTGTAAGAAGACATGTTTCAATAATAACCTTTAAAATTTTACCATCACATGCTTCATGAATCTGACGGATTTCATCTTCTACTTCTTCATATCTCTTATCTTTTAAAAATCCGATATTAATAACCATATCAATTTCAGATGCACCATTTGCGATAGCATCCTTTGTTTCAAATACTTTTACTGCAGTTGTACTGTATCCATTTGGGAATCCAATAACTGTACAGATGGGAAGTTTACCATCCACATATTCTGCTGCCTGTTTCACATAAGCAGCTGGAATACATGCAGATGCTGTACCATATTTGATTCCATCATCTAGGATCACCTTAATGTCTTCCCAAGTGGCACTCTGAGCCAATAATGTGTGGTCTACTTTTTTTAAAATATCATTTGTATTCATTTTATTTTTACCTCTCTTTTCATATACTATTATAACAGTTTATCTAAAATAAAGTAGTCAATTGTGTTCTCTGGCATCTTAATTCCAATTTTTTTGTAATTATTGCACCTATAATCGTAAATGTCTCAGTTGCTTCTTACTCCCTTTTTCCTGGTAAAAAGAACAAGTTAAGCTCAAATTATAGTTTTCTTTGTTTCTATATTCCTATAATGCTATAATGGGTGAAAGGTTAACGAGGAGGTTAAGATATGTTAGATGCATTTGCGAATAACTGGACAATACTTGTTGTTTCCTTCTTTATTTATAGTTTCTGTGGGTGGATCTGGGAATCACTTATCTGCCCTATTGCTACAGGTCATAAGATACATAACAGCGGTTTCTTAACTGGACCTTGCATTCCTATTTATGGATCAGGTGCGATTGTTGTATGTGCTTTGTTTCCTATTTCTAAAGATTGGTCTCTCATCTTTATAGAAGGAGCGATTGTCGCCTGCTTTATTGAATATCTCACATCTTATTTCATGGAAAAGATGTTCCATGCAAGATGGTGGGATTATTCTCAAATGAGATTTAATTTAAATGGTCGTATCTGTTTAGAAGGTTTCTTTATTTTTGGTTTCTTTTCTGTCACTGCCGTAAAAAATGTGCAACCACATCTAACTCATATGCTTATTCAATATGATTATATTCCAATGGTTATTGCTTCTACTGTGTGTATCACATTATTCACAAGCGACTTAATTACTACATTTGTAGAAGCCACTCATCTTGCGAAAAAACTTGAGACAGTCTCTCAGGATCTTAAGAAGTTTGCAGATGAACTAGAACTAGATATTCATAATGAAATTACAACAGATGATATCTTTAAGATTGCACGTCAATTAAAGGATAGTCACCGTGAACATCTTATTAAGAAATATTCACATCGTCGTTTAGTCAAGGCATTCCCTGATATCTTAAACAAATATCACACAAAAACTCAGAAATAATGCATCTGAGTTTTTTTCTTTTGTGTAAACGTTTATAATAAACAAGAGGAGGTATAGCCATGGAAAAGAATGCATTATTTAAACTCAGTTATGGTTTGTATGTATTAGGTGTAAATGATGGTAATAAGCCTAATGGCTGTATCATCAATACAGCTGTACAGCTCACAAGTAATCCTTATCGTATTGCAGTGACTGTGAATAAGGCGAATTATACTCATGATGTATTGATGAAGTCAAAGAATATGACTTTATCTGTGCTTGATATCACATGCCCTTTTGATATCTTTAAACGATTTGGTTTCCAAAGCGGTAAAGAGGTTAATAAGTTTGATGGTTTTGATATGTATGATTTGAAAGACTCATTACCTTACTTAACACAATATGCGAATGCATATATGAAAGGTCATGTTATAGAAACATTGGATGAATTAACACATACGATGTTCATTGTAGAACTTGATGATGCTGTTATCTTAAATGAGCATGATTCTATGACATATGACTATTATTTCAAGAATGTGAAACCAAAACCAGAAAAGAAGAAAAAAGGATGGGTATGTAAGATTTGTGGATGGGTTTATGAAGGTGATGAATTACCTGAGGATTTAATCTGTCCTATCTGTAAACATCCGGCATCTGATTTTGAGCCACTTTAAGTAGGAGGAAAAGGAATGTTTAATGTAAGACAAATAAGTGATGATTTTTATTATGTAGGAGGCAATGATAGACGTTTAGAACTATTTGAAAATGTTTATCCTGTTCCTGATGGTGTAAGTTATAATTCTTATTTATTAGTAGATGATAAGACTGTCTTATTAGATACTGCAGATGCAGCGATTGCTCATCAGTTCTTAGAAAATTTAGAACATGTACTAGATGGTAGAACACTTGATTATGTAGTAGTCAATCATATGGAGCCTGATCATTGTGCAACACTTTGTGATATTGTAGTACGTTATCCTGATGTAAAGATTGTGGGTAATACTATGACATTCCGTATGATGAAGCAGTTCTTTAATTTTGATGTAGATCAACATGCTATAGTCGTCAAAGATGGTGATACTTTAGAAACTGGACATCATGTATTAAGCTTCGTTACTACGCCAATGGTTCATTGGCCTGAAGTCATGATGACTTATGATTCTACAACAGGTATCTTATTTAGTGCGGATGCATTTGGTACTTTTGGTGCACTTCATGGCAATCTATTTACAAGTGAAATGGATCTAGATGAATCATTCTGGGATGAAGCAAGACGTTATTATACAAATATTGTTGGTAAATATGGAGTACAGGTGACTAATGCATTAAAGAAAGCCTCTACTCTTGATATTTCAATGCTTTGTCCACTGCATGGGCCTATCTGGGATGAAGATATTAGCTTAATGGTAGAACATACTGCTTCTTGGGCTGCTTATAAACCAGAAGTCAAGGGTGTTATGATTGCTTATGGTTCTATTTATGGTGGTACTGCCAATGCAGCTGAGATTCTTGCAAGTAAGTTAAGTGAAAAAGGTATTCACAACATTAAAGTATATGATATATCTAAAACTGATCTATCTTATATCTTATCTGAAAGTTTCAAATATTCTCATCTAGTATTCGCAAGTGCATCTTATAATGCGGGTTTATTCACACCTATGCAGAACTTATTGATAGAAATCAAAGAACATCTTTTGCAGAATCGTACATGTGTTTTAATTGAAAATGGTACATGGGCACCAAGTGCTAAAAAGACTATGAAAGCTATTCTTGAACCATTATCTTGGAATTATATCGGTGAAGAGCTCACTATTAAATCACGTATGAAAAATGCAGATTTTGAAAAAATTGAAGCTCTTGCTGATGTGATTGTAGAAGATATGAATAAAGAACATCAAGTAAAGGAAGAAGCTCCTGTGCGTAAATGGCGCTGTAAGATCTGTGGTTATGAATATAGCGGAGAAGAACTTCCTGAAAACTTTATTTGTCCACTATGTAAACATCCTGCTTCAGATTTTGAAGAAATAACTGAATAATACATACAGCCAAGTCGAAGAAACATTTGTTTCTTCGGCTTTTCTATTGACAACATATAAACATATTCATATAATTAAATATGTAAAAACGTTTATATGAGGAGGAGCCATGGAAAAGAGAAATGAATTCTTAAATGCGAATGAAGATGTTGTTTCAAAGGTTTTAGAGAATCAGCCTGATGATGAATATCTTTATGATTTAGCAGATTTATTTAAGACATTTGGTGATTCTACAAGAATCAAGATCCTCTATGCTTTATTTGAAGGTGAACTATGTGTTGGTGATTTAGCTACTATATTACAGCTTTCTCAGCCAGCCATTAGTCATCAGCTTAAAGTATTAAAGGATGCTAAACTAGTAAAGTTTAGAAGAGAAGGAAAGGTTATCTTCTATTCATTAGATGATGATCATGTAAGAAGTATTTTATCTATTGGTATGAATCATATTGAAGAGTAAAGGAGAAAATAATATGAAAAAGACTTATAAGGTAGATGTAGATTGCGCAAATTGTGCAAATAAGATGGAAGAAGCAGTAAAGAATACTGAAGGTGTTAAGGATGCCACTTTAAGTTTTATGACTTTAAAGCTTAAAGTAGAATTTGAGGACGGTGTAGATCCTCAGGCAGTTATGGAAAAAGCAAGAGAAAATTGTAAAATTGTTGAGGATGATTGCGAAATCTTCCTTTAATAAGGAGTGATAGAAATGACAAAGAAGCAAAAGAATGTTTTAAATAGAATTATTATTGCGATTGTCTTATTGATCGTGATTACTGTATTTAAGACAATTGTCCCTGTACCAGGCTATGTAGAGTTTATCCTCTATTTAATCCCCTACTTTGTGATTGGACATGATATTTTAAGAAAATCTATTAAGAATATCAGTCGTGGTCAAGTATTTGATGAAAACTTCTTAATGGCAGTGGCTACTATTGGAGCTATGTGTCTTGGTGAATATCTTGAAGGTTCTGCCGTTATGGTTTTCTATCAGATTGGTGAATTATTCCAAAGTATTGCGGTTGGTAAGAGCCGTAAGAATATCGCCGCTTTAATGGATATTCGTCCTGATTATGCTAATATCATGGTGGATGGCGAGATTGAAGAAGTAGATCCTGATGATGTAGAGATTGGTAGTGAAATCATTGTTAATCCTGGTGAAAAGGTTCCTATTGATGGAATTATTGTAGAGGGTGATACAACACTAAATACAAGTGCCTTAACAGGTGAAAGTGTGCCTCGTAATGCCCATTGTGGTGATGAAATCTATAGTGGTTCTATTAATATGACAGCACGTATCACAGTTAAAACAACAAAAGAATTTGGTGAATCAACAGTTTCTAAGATTCTTGATCTTGTAGAAAACTCAAGTATGAAGAAATCTAAGACAGAAAACTTTATTACTAAGTTTGCGAAGTATTATACACCTGTTGTATGTTATAGTGCGCTCGCTTTGGCTATTATTCCCCCTATTGTCTTAACTTTTATGGGACAGCCTGCTCATGTCGGTGACTGGATCTTTAGAGCCCTCACATTCTTAGTAATCAGCTGTCCTTGTGCTCTTGTTATTTCTATTCCATTAAGTTTCTTTGGTGGTATTGGATGTGCCAGCAAGAACGGTATTCTTGTAAAGGGTTCTAACTACCTAGAAACATTATCTGATGTTAAATACTTTGTATTTGATAAGACAGGTACATTGACTAAGGGTGTATTTGAAGTGACTGATGTTGTACCTGCAGAAGGTTTTGATAAAGACAACTTACTTGAATATGCTGCTTATGCAGAAAGTGCTTCAACACATCCTATCAGCGTCAGCTTAAAGAAAGCTTATAATCAGAAAATCGATAATACACTTGTAGATCATATTCAGGAAATTGCAGGACATGGTGTAGAAGCAGACTATAATGGTCATCATATTCTTGCAGGTAATGCGAAATTAATGAAATTAAAAAGTATTGATTATAGTGCTTATACAAAGGCTGGTACACTTGTATATGTAGCAGTTGATGACAAATATGCAGGTTGTATTGTGATTTCTGATATTATCAAGGATCATGCTAAAGAAGCTATTAGTGGTTTGAAATCATTAGGGGCTAAGGAAACTGTTATGTTAACAGGTGATAGTGCTTCTACTGCAGAACTTGTAGCCAAGACAATTGGCATTGATACAGTACACAGTGAACTTCTTCCTGCAGATAAGGTAGAAGAAGTAGAAAAGTTGTTAGCTAAGAAATCAGACAAAGAAAAACTTGCCTTTGTTGGTGATGGTATCAATGATGCACCAGTACTCTCTCGTGCTGATATTGGTATTGCGATGGGTGGTCTTGGTAGTGATGCTGCCATTGAAGCAGCAGATGTTGTTTTGATGGATGATGATCCATTAAAGATTTCACTTGCTATGAAGATTTCTACTAAGACATTAAGAATTGTAAAACAGAATATTGTCTTTGCGTTAGCTGTTAAGTTCATCTGTTTAGTATTAGGTGCACTCGGTATTGCGAATATGTGGCTTGCAATATTTGCAGATGTAGGTGTCATGATTCTTGCAGTCATGAACGCAACACGTGCTCTCACAATTCATAATTAAAGGTATCCTCAGGGATGCCTTTTTACATAATGACAATATACTTCTACTATAATGACTTTGTATTGATGGTAAACGTACTTGTGAGTATACTATATTTGAATGGAGATGTTCTATATGACAACAACAAACCTAAATATTCGAACTGATAAAGAAATCAAGGATCAAGCGGAAAAAATATTCAATGAACTTGGTCTAAATATGACAACAGCTGTAAATATTTTCCTGAGAACCGTTATCCGTGAACATGGTATTCCTTTTAAATTAAAACTGGAAGTACCAAATAATACTACAGTTTCTGCCATTGAGGAAGGCAGAAAAATGATGAAGAATCCTTCTTCTCCAAGATATTCTAGTATCGATGCACTTAAAGAAGCATTAGACGTATGAAATACGATATATAGCAAATTAAAAAAGGTGAAAAATATGCTGTTATATATGCATAATCTTCACCTTTTTTTCTATCAACTCATCTAAATGAGTATACCTTTTAGATGATCACACTCATGCTGAATGATCTGTGCTGTAAAACCAGTAAAAGTTTTAATCTTCTTTTTAAATGATTCATCAAAGTAAGACACCTTGATTGTTTCATAACGTTTAACTGACTTTTGTCCTACATGAGATAAACATCCCTCTTCACATTCATGATAGTTACCACTTGTTTTAATGATTTCAGGATTATACATCACATGCATCTTTTCATCTTCCAAAAAGATAATAACTGCTTTATTATAGCCAATCATATTCCCTGCCATACCAACACATTCATGAAGATGTGCTTGAAGTGTATCCTTTAAATCAGTTCCTATATATAAATCTTCTTTCGTCGCTTTTTCTGCCACCTGAGATAAGAAGAAATTATCCTTTACTATTTCTTTAATCATCACTTCATCCTCCTAAAATCTATTATAACATAAGAAAACAGGCTCATAAGAGCCCAATGGAGTCAACTTAAGAAGTTGGCTCTTTTTTATTGCTTTTTTTCCTATTATAAGTGTATATTTATGACATTGTAGTTAAGAATAAAAGATTGAATATATTTATATAATGCCATATA
>NZ_JACRWG010000061.1:0-13120 GCF_014306455.1 Catenibacterium faecis | reverse complement strand
TTCGGCTTTAGTCAGAGCAAATACAGCGTCTACGCCATATTTCTTGCCTATTGGAATCATGGACGTTCTGCAGTATTCCCATGTAATATTATAAACTTTCTGCATTTCATTAAGTTGTTCAGCATAAGTTTTTCGTTTAACCTTATCTTTAGAATTACCATACAGAAACAGTAATTTACGGTATCTCTTTGTACGCATAAGCTGGTTATAATTCTTTCTCATAAGACCTGCAAGTTCGTTGCCTGCTTTGCGTATCTTATCAGAAAGGGCCACTACTTTAACTACATCAGAATAAGGCATATCGGTTTCTACAGCCAGGATATGCCTGTCAGAAAGCTTATGAAATTGTTTAAGATGTCTTTTATGTTCTTTATCAGTTATCATTTTTCTGCTCCTTAATATTATCTTAATTACTGTAGATACAAAATATCCTCTAGAACATAAAATACCGCATCCTGCATAGAATTGTATTAATTGTGAAAATGCTTTGAATAGTTCAATAGCACTTATATCTTTAAAAGTTCTTACAGCATCACAGGCAGCAACAGTTTATGATACATCTACAAAGATATGTATATGGTCAGGCTTCACTTCAAGAGCCTTAATGTGGTAATAGATTTTTCTGTAATATCTATTTCAATATCTCCTCTACATTACCTTTTAATACCAGAAATATGAATTTAGAATACCTGATGATGTGATACTGTATCAGATATTTTCAATACAAAGCAAGTCAAGAAATATGATACTCTCTCCTTCCTCAGCAGAATAGATACGTGCAGGGTTTTCAAGTTCTGTTTTCTATCCAGCAGGAATGGAAATATTTATTTGTACATTGTCACTTTTAGTTCGTGCCATTACTTTTTCCACAACTTGAATGATATGCTGAATTATTAGGATTACACTGTTCTGCATGGTTATTATTGTTCGCTATATGTGCAACATTATTAGGATTTTTCTGATTACAGTGATGGTTGTTTTGTTGTATGTGTGTTTATATCATAGTTACTTTTACTAATGATCTGTTTACTTTCTATACTTTAATATACATAGATTATATATCATTTTTCTAAGTATTTATCAAGTAAAATGTGGCTTTCATCCCACACGCAAGCGTGTGGGTTTTTCGCCACAAATTTATAACACTACCTTCATATTCTGCTTCATCTAGTGCATCTAAAACACCACTACTTTTATTTAAACCATTCCATCTTGTACAAAATAATCTTGAATGATGTACAGGGCTATCATCTACAATTAAAGAACCAGCTATAGTAAGATAACCTTCCTCATCAGCCAATCCAAATGATATTAAATTCTTTTCGTCAAAACTATAACCTGTCCACTTCTTATATCTTTCCCTTAGTTTTGAAAAAGAATAATCTCTTATTTTATACATAGATTTTTGTGAATCATATGATTTATTACGGCCTCGTAATACTAATCTTTGAAGTTCCGTAGGAGAGGCTTTAACACTCTCATTTCCAATTCGTATATAAGCTTCTAAAGATCCATCATTATAATAGTAATAAGGCGTTTCATCACCTTTAAATACCTCTAAAATAATTAGAATATTATCTTCTACTTTACGAAAAGACATTTTAAATTCAGGAATTGGATTTAACTTAGTTTTGATTATTTCACTAATTTTTTCTGCATCTTTAACTGGATTATCTAATCCTATGATTTCATTTTCATCAGATATTCCAAAGATTAAAGCGCCACCTAATGTGTTCGCAAAAGCACTAATACTCTTACACCAGCTTTTTGGTTTTCTCAACTTAACCTTTAATTTCTTGTCATATTCTGTTGTTTCACCTACTAGATCATTTATTCTCATTCAAAGTACCTGCCTTAATTTTCTGTTCACTAATATATACTCAAGATATTAAGAATTTTCTTTAAATAAACTAAAGATAAACGCAAAGTTTAAGAAAAATGTTGCTACTAGATCATCAAATTAAGCTTAACATCAGATTTCTTAGCTTATTTCTTAGCTTACAAGCATGAAGGATGGTATTTCTACTGTAATTGTAGGTAAACCTAATGTAGGTAAGTCTAGTTTATTGAATGCATTATTAGAAGAAGATAAAGCCATCGTAACCGATATTGCAGGAACAACTAGAGATGTAGTAGAAGGTTCTATTCGTTTAAATGATATTGTATTAAATATGATTGATACAGCAGGTATTAGAGAAACAGAAGATAAGATTGAACATATGGGTGTTAAGAAGTCTTTATCTTTGATTGATCAGGCTGATTTAGTACTAGTTGTATTAGATGGTTCTAGACCAATAGAGGCAGAAGATAAGGAATTATTAGAACGTACTGAAGGATTGAATAGAATTGTATTAATCAATAAGTCTGATAAGGGCTGTGTGATTGATACAGAAGGTATTCATATTAGTGCTAAAGAGAATCATATAGATGAACTCATTCAACATATTAAAGATGAGTTTGACTTTAGTGCTATTACTAATTCACAGGCACAGGTACTTGCAAATCAAAGACAGGTACAGTTACTAGAGAAAGCTTCACAGTCATTAAATGTTGCGATTCAGGCAATGGAGGATGGTATTCCTACAGACCTGATTGTGACTGGTTTATATGATAGCTGGGAGAACTTAAAAGAGATTTTAGGTGAACAGGCTAAAGAAGATTTATTGGATGAATTGTTTAAGAGATTCTGTATAGGGAAGTAAAAAGATCCTCTAGGTATGATAACAGATTTTCCACTTACTAATTACTTCCTGACAGAAAGAGAATATTCAGTTACAAAATATAAAATTAACTGTAGACTATTCATTATGTATAACATAAAGAAAGCAGCATGATATTCAAAAGCGAATTTTATGCTGCTTTTTTAAAACTAGCACTATGTTTAGATGCTATACCAATACATAGGATTAATGTCAGCTTATTTTGCAATGTGGATATTTAGTTTTAATTTAATTTTAATTTTAAGTTCTTTTTTTAATCCGATTTTAATTCTGAAAGTATTAAAATACTTCTGTCCTAAGGATAAAGATATTGTGAAATCAATAGTGAGGAGGAAATTTATGATTGATGTAATCATGTTAGCTATTTTAGTTATTTCGTTTTTTCTTATGACAGGGTTTGTAAATTGGATTGATAAAGAATTAAAAAGATAGAGGTGATTGTAAATGTTTATTATGGTAGTAATTATTATATTACTTTCTTGTTATCTTTTGTATGCTTTGATAAACCCAGATAAATTTTAACTTATATTATAAAAAGGGGATGGTAATATGAATACTATACTCAACGGCGATGAGGAAAATGAAAAATACTTTTGTTTAGAAATGAAAAAGCTTATTTGTTCTGGTAAATCACAAGAAGCTATTCAAATTATTTGCAATTTTATGTCAAAACATCCAAATTCTGCTATACCTCATAATTTATTAGGGATTATATATGAAAAAAAATGCAATCATATTTTAGCAATGAAACATTTTAGAGCGGCGTGGTGTTTAGATCCAACTTATTTTCCTGCTCAAGAAAATATATCTAATTTTAGTAGTTTTGAACCGATGCATAGATTTTTTTATGAAGAGTCAGACCGTTCTAAAAGCGAGCAAAAATATGAGATTAAATATGATAGTAGACATATCGGACATGTTGTTGAAAAAAATAAATTTATGTAAATGGAGGGTCATTTATGGTACAGATAGTTTGTACATTATTATTGTTTATGGTTATCATCTTTCCGATTGGAAATTATGTTTACCATGTGTCTGTTGGTAAGAGAACATTTGCAGATCCAGTATTTGATAAAATGGATAATTTTGTGTTTAGGATAATAAAAATAGATACATCAACGATGACTTGGAAAAAATATGCTATGTCATTATTGTTGGTCAATTTATGCCTAGTTTTCATTGGGTATTTAATTTTAAGAATTCAATCAATTGGATTTTTAAATCCTAATGGTATTAGTGGTATGGAAGAATCATTGTCTTTTAATACCATTATATCTTTTATGACAAATACGAATTTACAACATTATGCTGGAGAATCTGGATTATCATATTTATCTCAAATGCTTGTGGTTATTATGATGATGTTTACTTCTGCTGCAACGGGTTTTTCTGCATGTATTGCTATGATTAGAGGATTGTTAGGTAAAAAAATGGGTAATTTCTATGTTGATTTTATCCGAATCATTAACCGATTTTTATTGCCTTTATCAATGATTATTGGATTATTTCTTGTATGGCAAGGTGTTCCACAAAATTTGAATTCAAATATTGAATTAACAACAATAGAAGGAAAAATTCAAGAAATTGCATGTGGTCCCATGGCAGCATTAGAATCTATTAAACATTTAGGAACAAATGGTGGTGGATTTTTAGGTGCCAATTCAGCTACACCTTTAGAAAATCCGACAATTATTACAAATATTATCGAATTATTTTCAATGATGATTTTGCCGGTTTCTTGTATTTTTGTATTTGGTAGAATGGCATATGATAAGTATGAAGAATCAAAAGCAAATAACAGCGTTTATACTTTGTCAAATAAAAATTGTAATAAATCAAACAAGGTGTGGATGGGCAAGGAAGGAAAAACAATTTTCGTTGCTATGTCAATATTATTTGTTATTGGTTTAGGAGTTTGTTTTTGGAGTGAATCGCAAGGAAACCATGCAGTAGCACAAGCAGGTATCACAGAAACTCTTGGTAATATGGAAGGAAAAGAAGTAAGATTTGGTGTTGCACAATCCGCATTATTTACTACTGTGACAACATCTTTTACAACTGGAGCCGTCAATAACATGCATGATACATTAACGCCATTAGGTGGATTAGTTCCATTAATGCATATGATGTTGAATGTTGTTTTTGGTGGAACTGGTGTTGGGCTTATGAATATGTTAATCTATGCCATTATTGCCGTGTTTATTTGTGGCTTGATGATTGGTAGAACACCCGAATATCTTGGTAAAAAAATTGAAGGAAAAGAAATGAAACTTGCAGCTTTATGCATTATTATTCATCCATTATTGATTTTAGGTTTTAGTGCTTTAGCTGTATCTATTCCAGAAGGTGTTAACGGTATTACGAATCCTGGTTTTCATGGTTTATCACAAGTTTTATATGAGTTTGCTTCATCAGCAGCTAATAATGGTTCGGGTTTTGAAGGTTTAGTAGATAATTCATTATTTTGGAATATGAGTTGTGGTATAGTCATGTTTTTAGCTCGATATTTACCAATAATCATTCAACTAGGTATTGCTGGTAGTTTGATGAATAAAATAGATATTAATGAATCTACAGGAACTTTAAAAACAAATACTCTAACATTTTCAATTATATTAGTAATTGTTGTTTATATTTTTGCAGCACTAACATTTTTACCTGCAATTGCATTAGGCCCAGTTGCAGAGCTGTTGACATTATAGGAGGAATAAAAATGAGTAAAAAAGAAAAGAAGCAATTTATTACGAAAGATATCTTCTATTCTTCAATTAAAGGTGCTTTTACAAAGTTATCTCCAAAATATATGATAAAAAATCCGGTTATGTTTGTTGTTGAAGTTGGATTTATTTTATGTACAATATTAGTTTTTTTTCCTCATTTATTTCATGATGAAGGAAGTAATTTAAGCCTATATAATGCAATAGTTGCGATTATTTTGTTTGTCACATTATTGTTTGCAAATTTTGCTGAGTCCGTTGCTGAAGGACGTGGCAAAGCACAAGCAGATACTTTAAAAAAGACAAAAAAAGATACGAAAGCACGTTTGATTTTAGATGATGGATCTGAAAAGGAAGTATCTAGTAGTGAACTAAAAAAAGGTGATATTGTACTTGTTAAAACTGGTGAATTAATTCCTAGTGATGGTGAAATTATAGATGGTATTGCTAGTGTTGATGAATCGGCGATAACTGGTGAATCGGCTCCTGTCACAAAAGAAGCAGGAGGAGATTTTGCTTCAGTTACCGGGGGAACTACTGTTGTTTCTGATTGGATTAAAATTGAAATATCAACAGATCCAGGTCATTCGTTCTTGGATAAAATGATTTCTATGGTCGAAGGCGCTTCTAGAAAGAAAACTCCAAATGAAATTGCCTTGAATACTTTGTTAGTATCTTTAACTATTATATTTTTAATAGTAATCGTCACTTTATATCCTCTCGCTACATACCTAAATGTTAAAATTCCAATTTCAACGTTAGTAGCATTAACAGTATGCTTAATCCCAACCACAATTGGGGCATTACTTAGTGCAATTGGTATTGCAGGTATGGATCGTGTCACTAGATTTAATGTTATTGCACTATCTGGAAAGGCAGTAGAAGCATGTGGTGATGTTGATACAATGATTTTAGATAAAACAGGTACTATTACATTCGGAAATAGATTGGCGAGTGATTTTATTAATGTTGACGGTGTAGATGAAACGGATCTTGTGAAATATGCATGTATTGCATCGTTAAAAGATACGACACCTGAAGGGAAATCAACAGTAGAATTAGCTGAAAAGATGGGAGTTACATTAAATATTGATGATTACAAGCATGCAACATTTATTGAATTTACAGCTAGTAGCAAAATGAGTGGGATTGATCTTGAAGATGGTACTAAAATAAGAAAAGGCTCTGGTGAAGCCATTATTGATTATGTAAAAAATTTAAATGGATTAATTCCTTCTGATTTAAATGAAAAAGTGGAAAGTATTTCAAAATTAGGAGGGACTCCGTTGGTAGTTTGCGCTAATGACAAGATTCTAGGTGTTATTTATTTAAAAGATACAGTAAAACCAGGATTGCCAGAAAGATTTGATCGTTTACGTAAGATTGGTATTAAAACAATCATGTGCACAGGGGATAATCCTTTAACAGCTGCAACTATTGCTGCTGAAGCTGGTGTTGATGGCTATATTGCTGAATGTAAACCTGAAGATAAAATAGAAGCAATAAAAAAAGAACAATCATTAGGGAAAATTGTAGCTATGACTGGTGATGGAACAAATGATGCACCAGCCTTAGCCCAAGCTAATGTAGGAATAGCAATGAATAGCGGAACTACTGCTGCCAAAGAAGCAGCTAACATGGTAGATTTAGATTCGGATCCAACGAAAATATTAGAGGTAGTAGAAATTGGTAAGCAATTATTAATTACAAGAGGATCATTAACTACATTTTCTATGGCAAATGATATTGCAAAATATTTTGCAATTATTCCAGCAATTTTTACAATTGCAATTCCACAAATGAACGTCTTAAATATTATGGGACTTAGTTCTCCATCAAGTGCGATTTTATCGGCATTAATCTTTAATGCGATTATTATTCCCTTCCTAATACCGTTAGCTATGAAAGGTGTCAAATATAAACCTATGAGTGCATCTAAACTATTAGGAAGAAACATGATGATTTATGGTTTAGGAGGCGTTATTTGTCCATTTATTGGTATTAAATTAATTGATATTGTCATTTCACCATTACTTGTTTTTTTAGGATTATAGGAGGATGTTTATGAAACATTTATTTAATAAATTAAAAACACCATTTAAGTTATCATTAGTAATGTTTGTAATTTGTGGATTGATTTATCCTATGTTAATGACAGGGTTATCTCAAGTTATCTTCCCACATCAAGCAAATGGAAGTCTAATTGAGTTGGATGGAAAAGTTATAGGTTCTGAACTCGTTGGACAAGATTTTACGGATGAGAGATTGTTTCATTGTAGACCTTCTGCTGTAAATTATAATACTTTCACACAAAACGAAAAAGAAAGCAAAGGACAAGTTTTACCATCATCTGGAAGTGAAAATTTAGCATCAAGTAATCCTAAATTAGAAAAAAGAATTAATGATGATATAGAAAAATTTCTACAGGAAAACCCTACGATAAAAAGAGAAGATATTCCTGCAGATATAATAACGGCATCTGGATCAGGATTAGATCCACATATTTCTGTTGATGCTGCTAATGTTCAAATTGATAGAGTGTCAAAAAATACGCATATTTCTAAGGATGTATTGAAAAAATTAATAAAGGATAATACTGAAAATAAATTACTTGGCATCTTTGGCGAAGAAAAAGTTAATGTGTTGCAATTAAATCTATCTTTAATAAGAGAAATCAAATAAAGTTAAAATCGATTTTTCTATCATTACTAATAAAACAAAGATAGTATCTTATTGCTATAGAAATGATAGTCTAAATAATTCTTTATTTGGTTTTTTAGAAATGTTATAGTATAAAGAAATTTACACGAACGGAGATGAACACTGTGAATAATTTGACGAATGTATTAATAGTTGAAGATGAGTCCGCCATACGAATTTTAATATCAACTGCATTAGAAACAAATGGTTATAATTTCGAAATGGCTACGAATGGTAGTATGGCGTTGTCATTACTAGTTAAACATCAATTTGATATTATTTTGCTTGATTTAGGTTTGCCAGATTTAGATGGAATAGATATCATAAAAAAATTACGTACGTTTTCATTTACTCCAATTATTGTAATTAGTGCCAGAAGCAACGATGATGACAAAATTAGAGCCTTAGATATGGGAGCGGATGACTATTTAACTAAACCATTTAGTGTAGAAGAATTGTTAGCTCGAATTCGCTCAACTTTGAGAAGAATTCAGTACAAAGAAAATACATTAAATAATGATGATTATTTTGTGAATGGACATTTAAAAATAGATTATATTGCTCAATCTGTATATGTAGATGATAAAGAAATTCATTTAATGCCTATTGAATACAATCTATTGTGCTTATTATCCAAAAATATAGGAAGAGTATTAACACATCAGTATATATTAGATAAAGTATGGGTTAATTCTATTGAATCTGATTTATCTTCATTAAGAGTTTATATAACTTCTTTAAGAAAAAAAATAGAGAAAATATCAAATGAAAAATACATACAAACACATGTTGGGGTAGGTTATAAAATGATAAAAATAGATAATTCTGATGTTGAGGATAAAAATAATGAGTAATCAAAATACTGATTCTATCATGGTATGTCTTTCTCCTTCACCATCCAATATCCATGTAATTCGTGTTGCTAGTAGTATGCTGCGAAATAAAAAAGACCATTTTTATGCATTGTATATATCTGATACGAAAAGGACATTAAGTGATTCAAATCAGGAACAGCTAGATAAAAATATTGCTTATGCAAAACAATTAGGAGCAGAGGTGGAAATTGTTTCTTCTGAGGATATAGCGGGTGAAATTTTTAAATTTGCTAATATATATAAAGTAAATAAACTTGTCATCGGAAAAAATATGAATATGAGATTGCATCTCTTTCAAAAACCAATTGATCAATATTTATTAGATAATATTGAAGACATTAATTTAATTATCGTGCCAGTAAAAGAAAATAGAATATTCAAGAGATTAAACAATAAAAGTAAATTGACACTAAAATCGATTGTTACTAGTATTCTTATATTATTTATCTGTACAGTGGTTGGCTTTGTGTTTTTTAAAATGGGATTTCATGATTCTAATATTATTATGATTTACTTAATTGGTGTTTTATTGATTGCCTTAATTACATCAAATATCATATGCAGTGTCGTTTCATCGATTGCTAGTGTTATTTTATTTAACTTTTATTTTACACTGCCTATATTAAGTTTATCTTTTTATGATTCATCTTATTTAATGACATTTGTAATTATGATTATAGTTGCTTTTTTAATAAGTACACTAATGAATAAAATTCAATTAACAGCTGCAAGTTATGCTAATATGGCTAATGTTTCTCGTATTTTATTAGAAACAAACCAGCTTTTGCAAAAAAGACAATCTGTGGAAGATATATTTAATTGTGGATGCAAACAATTATCAAATTTATTTAATAGAGATATTGCGTATTTTCCAATTGAGAAGTCTTCTATACAAAATCCTATTCTGTTTCCCAAAAGGGAAAATTCTTGTTGTAAAGAGTTTTTGAATGCTAATGAGATAGGCGTTGCAAAATGGGTAGCAATCAATGGAAAGCATGCAGGAGCGACAACTCGTTATTTATCAGGATCAAAGAGTATCTATTATGCTGTATTAACGGATGATAAAATATATGGAGTTATAGGTATTTATTTAGGTAACGATGTTTTAGGATCATTTGATAAACGTATTTTATTGGCTATATTAAGTGAAATGGCTATATGCTTGGAAAATATAATAAGTAATGAAGAAAAGAATGAGGCTATTATAAAAGTAAAAAAAGAGCAATTTAGATCTGATTTACTTAGGTCTATATCTCATGATCTCAGAACACCGTTGACTTCGATATATGGTAATGCTGATGTGTTGTTAAATGATAATGGTAATTTGAAGAATGATAAAAAAAATGCTTTATACAAAAATATATATGACGATTCTTTGTGGTTAATCAATTTAGTAGAAAATCTATTATCAATGACTAGTATAGAAGATGGTAGCGTGAAATTAAGAATAGAACCAGAAGTTATAGAAGATGTAATTGATGAATCATTAAGTCATGTTAGTAGAATCAAAGATAATCGTAAAATTAAAGTGAATATTGCTGATGATTTTTTAATGGCGGATATGGATGCGAGATTAATTGTACAGGTCTTAATAAATTTAATTAATAATGCGATAAAATATACAGAAGATGAATCAACAATTTCTATAAACGCTTATCAAATAAAAAATAATGTGTATATTGAAGTGTGTGACAATGGAAGTGGAATAAAAGATGTTGATAAAAATAAAATTTTTGAAAAATTCTATACTGTAAATCATTCTGTTGTTGATAGTAAGAAGAGTATGGGACTAGGTTTATCATTATGTAAATCAATTGTTGAAGCACACGGTGGTGTTATATCTGTAAAAGATAATCATCCAACAGGGGCTATTTTTACATTTAGTTTACCGGCTACAAAGATAACTATAAATAAAAACATGGTTAATTGTTAAATAATATAAGGAGATGTTAGTATTGGAAGAGGCGAGAAATGGAGAATTAACAATTTTTTTTGGATATTGTGCAGGAGTTGGAAAAACCTTTTCCATGTTAAATACAGCTCAGCAAAAATCTGTTGAAGGTGTAGATGTAGTAATTGGATATATAGAAAGTCATGATAGACCAGATACGCAGAACCTAACATATGGATTAGAAAAAATACCGACTAAAGAGGTACTTTATAAGGGACATCATTTTTCTGAGTTCGATTTAGATAAAGCATTAGATAGACACCCTCAACTAATACTAGTTGATGAATTAGCTCATACAAATGCGCCTACTTCTAGACATAAAAAAAGATATAGTGATATTGAAGAATTATTGCGAGCAGGTATAGATGTTTATACAACTGTAAATGTACAACACATAGAAAGTTTACACGATGTTGTAGAAAGTATTACAAAAGTAAAGGTAAATGAGAGGATTCCTGATTATATATTTAATGATGCAGATGATGTTAAGCTAATAGATGTTGATATAAATGATTTAATAGAAAGGTTAAAACAGGGTAAAATATATAGTAAGACACAAGCAAAAAGAGCGTTAGAGAATTTTTTTATAAAAGATAATTTAATAGCATTACGAGAAATTTCATTAAGGAAATGCGCTGATCGTATAAATTTATATGCAAAAGATGAAAATAAGCAATTTCTTAAAGAAAAAATATTGGTTTGTTTAGGAACATCACCAACGAATCAAAAAGTAATTCGAACCGCTTCTAAAATGGCTCAAGCATTTCATGGAGAGTTTACAGCTTTGTACGTTGAAAATTCTGATTCACAAGAATTAGATTTAAAAGCTTTCCAACAACTCGAAAAAAACATTTCTCTTGCAAAGGAGTTACAAGCAAACATTGTATCTACATATGGTGATGATATTGCCTATCAAATTAGTCAGTATGCTAAAACAGCAGGAGTATCTAAATTAGTTTTAGGACGTTCATATCAAAAAAAATCAATTTTTAATAAACCAACGATAGTAGATAAATTAACAAAATTATCTCCTAATTTAGATATATATATTATTCCAGATAACAATTCGAGCAAGCAAAATCTAAACAGTGTAAAATATCAATATCAAAATTTTTTTCGATTTTCAACTCGGGATAGCTGTATTTCAATAAGTACACTATTGATTATAACTATCTTAGCATATTTCGCACAAATTGCGGGATTTGATATTACTACGATTATATTATTATACGTATTATCATCATGTATTATAGGTAGTTTAACATTACTTCCTATTTATAGCTTTATAATACCGTTTATAAATGTATGTTTAATAAATTATTTATTTTTTGATCCAAAATATTCTTTGGAACTAATTTCATCAGAATATGTTATGGTATTAATTGTAATGATTGTCGTTTCCTTTATTATAAATGTTTTAAATTTTGAATTAAAGAAGGGAAAAAATAGCGCATCTTTACGTGCTTATAGCATGGAGGTTTTGTTAGAAACAAGCCAAAAATTACAACAAGCAAAAACTTATAATGATGTTATGAAAGAAACATGTGTTCAATTAAATAAATGGTTAAAACGAATTATTATTTTTTATCCTGTAAATAGAAAAATGTTAGATAAACCATATATTTATAATCCGAATAATCTTTTGGATGATAGCAATATATTTTTGACAGAAAAAGAAAGAACAGTGGCAAAATGGGTTTATATAAATAATAAAAATGCGGGTCCAACCACTAGCACATTGCAAGAAGCAAAGGCTTTGTATTTATCTATTCGGCGAAATGATAAAATATATGGTGTTATAGGAATAGATATGATTAGCAACAAAACGTTAAGTCTATATGAAAAAAAATTAATTAAAACAATTTTAAATGAAGTTTCTCTAGCAATGGATTCTTTAGAAAGATGATAAGAAACACTCAAATGATTGTGATGTGTACCCATAATCCTGGACACGTTAAAATCCAAAGAACCTAAAATTGAACTTTGAAATCAACTTGCATATTAAAATACTAGATGCTATTATTTGATTGCAAATTGGTGAGTATTCCGCTAATGGAAGACCACTCGTTACAGTAGAGAAGTCCACTCAATACGCTGGACAAGTCCGCCTCACCAAAAAATTGAATACGGTTGGAAGTCCACAATTAATTTGAAAAA
>NZ_JACRWG010000060.1:0-13760 GCF_014306455.1 Catenibacterium faecis | reverse complement strand
CATCTTTTCTTTATCTATGATTTATTGATTGAAATAAACTGCGGTCGCTATAAGAATACATTATTATATAGGGTAATATAATTTGCAGTTATCAGATGGGTAGAGTTTGCGGTTTAACAATACAGGTGAAATAAAGAATTGTATTGGTGATGGTGACGTTGGTTTAGACATCGGCACTAGAACTATCGCGATTGCAAGTCAATCTGATGTGAAGATATTAGAACTCGCAGACAGAATTCAGAATATTGAAAGTAAGAAACGAAGAATTCTTAGAAGAATGGATAGGTCAAAACGTTCTACAAATCCTGATAATTATAACGAAGATGGAACTATTAAGAAACAAGGAAATAAAAAAATTATATGGAATAAATCAAATCATTACATTAAATATCAGAATGAATTAAGAGAATTATACAGAAAACAGTCAGCTATACGCAGATATCAGCATGAATGTCTGGCAAATTATATTATATCTCTTGGTAACAAGGTGTATGTTGAAAAGATGAATTTTTCCGGACTTCAAAGACGCGCTAAAAAGACTGAAAAGAATGATAAAGGCAAGTTTAAGAGAAAGAAACGATTTGGTAAATCTTTAGCTAATAAAGCACCATCAATGCTATTAACAATAATAAATAGGAAACTAGGTTATTATGGAGAGCAACTAATAAAGATAGATACTTCTGAAGCAAAAGCAAGTCAATTTAATCATTTCGATGGAACATATACTAAGAAATCCTTATCACAAAGATGGAATGATTTTGATGGAGTTGATGGAGTAAAAATACAGAGAGACCTTTATTCTGCTTTCTTAATAATGAATATTGCAGATGATTTGAAAAGTTTTGACATTGATAAATGTAATGATAGATTTGAGAATTTTTATCAACTTCATAATTTGGAAGTTGATAGATTAACAGGTAAAAAGAATTTGAGTAGTATAGCAATTTAAAGAAGATTTATAAAAGGTTTTGACACGAGCCTTATGCCATCGTTAATTCATTCGATAGAATGATTGATAGTGAAAGTCTTATAGAAATTCATTAGTCTTATATGCTTTCGAGTATATTTGGAAGTGAATGTATATAAGAATCCGACGTACTTTAGCCGTTGTAGTGTCAGTCAGCCAATCAGATTACCTTTCATGCAGATGTATTTAATTACTAATATCGCAGCATATAGTGCTAATAAACCATTAGTACACTTCTTTACTCAGCCATTCTGGTCATACATTATCGCATTAGGTGGCGGAGGAGCTACTTTAGGATTATGTATTCTATTAGTTAAATCTAAATCAGTTGAATTACGTACTTTAGGTAAGATTTCAATTGGTCCAGCTATCTTCAATATCAATGAACCAATCATCTTTGGTTTACCAATGGTATTAAATCCAATTATGATGATTCCATTTATCTTTGTACCAGTTGTTAACTCAATTATTGCCTATACTTGTATGGCATTACACATCGTTGGAAAGGGTGTTATTGAAACACCATGGACAACACCAGCTCCACTTGGTGCTGCATTAGGATGTACAGAACCAGTCTGTGTCGCATTATGTGCAGCTTATGCATCTAAACAGTTAAATAATCCAATAAATAAAATAGAGTTAGATGTTAATAAAGGTATATATAAGAATGGGATGTCTGCAGGTATACCACATTGTGAGCATGTGGGTTTAGAGTATGCCGTTTCTATTGGGACATTATTAAAGAACCCAGAAAAACAGCTGACTCTATTTGAAGATATAGAACCAGATACAATCACTTATGCTGAATTATTAGTGCCCCATGTTTTTATCACAATTAATGATTCAGCATCTATTTGTGTAAAATGTACTCTTTATACATCTAATGATACAGTGACATGTATGATCAAAGAGGCACATACAAATATAGTTTATCTAGAAAAGAATGGAATTGTATTAGAAGAGAAAACAATTCAAGAAACAAATAATACACCCACTGTGATTGATGAACTCAAAGAAATGAGAATATCAGACATACGTTCTTTGGTAGACTCAATGACAGTGAATGAACTTCATTTCTTATTAGTGGTATAGAAATGAATAACCGATTATCACAATATAAAGGAACAATACATTTGAGTGATTCATTCAATCGTTCATTATTCTCTGAAGACTTGTTAACTAGAATAATAAGGAAAGTCACTGCAGTTGCTGAAAATAGACTAGATGGCTGTCCACTTCCTGCAATGAGCAGTTCGGGCGCAGGCACAAAAGGACTTGTAGTCTCTATCCCAGTGAATGAAGTGGCAGAAGAACTCCATGTATCACTAGAAAAGAAACTCAAAGCACTTGCGCTTACACATCTAGTAAATAGATATATTAATGCACATATTGGGAAATTATCACCTATGTGCACATGTGTCATGGCGTCTTCTACATCTGCTTCTGTAGGTATCGCTTATCTCTTAGATGCAACAGATGATCAGATAGGTTTTTGTATACGTAATATGACAGGAACTGTAACTGGTATGATTTGTGATGGTGGAAAAGTAGGATGTGCATTAAAGGTGTCTACAGGTTCTACGGCTACACTTATGTGTGCAACAACTGCAGTCAATAATGCAGTATTAAGAGAAAGTGATGGAATTTGTGCTTCAACACCTGAACAATGTATTCAAAATATGGCACGTATTGGGCAAAATGGAATGAAAAAAGTAGATGAAGAAATCATCTCAATTATGAAAAGTAAAGAGTGTCAATAGTGAGAAGGTGGTCCAAGGATCATCTTTTTTTACGTATAATGATCTATTTTTATAATCACAATGAATAAAATATATACTCCTGTTGAATTGAAATTATTCTTTATATATCGCAATAAATTAAATTTTGTAATGATACCATCATTATTTATGAACATTATAGTGGGATATTTCCCTTGTCTTTGACACCTATTCCAAGAGTTTGTGCCACGTCCCAGAAGGGGGCTGAAATATTGAAAGTGTTTATGGAGTTGAGTAAACTAGAACTCGTCAAAACAAATGAAAGCAATTTCAAGGAGGAAACAGAAATGAGTTTAGTATTAGCAAGAATCGACCAGAGATTAATTCATGGTATTGTTGTTACGCAATGGGCAGGTGCAACACAGGCAAAAAGATTAATGGTAGTCGATGATGAAGTAAGTAAGGATGAAGTTCAAAAATCAGCTATGAGAATGAGTAAGCCAGTGGGGACTGGGATGTCAATCATTGATACAGAAACAGCTATTAAGAACTTCAACGCAGGTAAGTATGATAGCCATAATGTATTCATGATTGTAAGAGAACCATCTACATTAGTTAAGTTAGCTGAAGGTGGTGTTAAGATTCCTAAAGTAAATATTGGTATTATCTTCGATGGGGAAGGTAAGACAACAGTGAAGAAGATGGTTTCAGTCAATGAAGAAGAAGTGAATGATTTAAAGAAATTACAGTCTATGGGTATTCCAGTGACATTCCACTTCGTACCAAGCGAAGCAGAAGAACCACTAGAAACATATATTAAATAATCAAGGGGGGATAAGAAGTATGCAGGTTATTCAAGGAGTATTAATCGTATTATTATCAATGTGGATGGTTTTAGACCAGCAGGGTATTGTTATTACAACATGGTTCCCAATCATGGTTGCATTCTTTGCAGGATTGATTATGGGGGATATGAAGACTGCCATGATTATTGGTGGTACATTCCAGTTAATGAACTTAGGTGTTGCCAACATTGGTGGTTCATCAGTGCCTAACTGGGGTCTTGCAACAGTAGTTGGTATTTATGTTGCATGTAGAACTACAAATGATGTGGCTCAGGCAAAAGCAGTTGCCTTAGCAGTAGGTGTACCAGTTGGTATGCTTGGTATTCAGTTAGATGTATTCGCAAAGTTATTAAATACTTATGTAACACATGCAGCACAGAAAGCATGTAATGAAAAGAAGTTTGGTAAGATGAACAGAATTCTTTGGATTGGTCCTATGATCTTTGCTTTATCTACAGGTTTACCAACAGCTTTATGTGTAGTATTTGGTGATGCAATCGTTAATGTTATCTTAAAATCAGTTCCAGTATGGTTCACAAATGGTCTATCTATCGCAGGAAATATGTTACCAGTTGTAGGTATCGCATTATTGTTACAGGTTATGCCTGCTAAGAAGTACTTATCAATGTTGATGATTGGTTTTGTCTTCTCAGCTTACTTAAATGTACCAATGTTAGGTGTATCTATTATTGGTTTAGCTATTGCTTACTATTTCTTTACAACACAGGTCAATAAAGCACCAGCAATCGCATCAACAGAAGGTGCAGTAATCGATGAAGGAGATGAATGGGATGAATAAAGAAATACAGACAACAGAAGTTGTTACAAAGAAAGATCTTACAAAAGCCGCAGTACGTTACATGTTTATAGCATGTAATACATATAACTATGAAAACCATCAGGGTCCAGCAGTTGTATTTGGATTAGAGAAGGTTTTAAGAAAGATTCATAAGAATAATGATGATGACTATGTTGCATCATTAAATAACCACTTTAAATATTTCAATACAACAACTTGGATGGCTAACATCTTACTTGGTGCAAGTGTTGCCATGGAAGAAAAAGATGGTGTTGAAGCATTAGATACAGTACAGAACTTTAAGACAGGTATGATGGGTCCTCTTGCAGGTATCGGTGATACTTTGATCTGGGTACTCTATCCAACAATCATGGGTTCTATTGCAGCTTATATGGGACTTGAAGGTAACCCTACAGGTGCACTTATCTGGATGTTACTTAACGTGATTTTCTTCTTCTTTAGAATTAAGTTATTCCATTTAGGCTATGATTCAGGTTTAAAGCTTATTACTACATTAGGTGATAAGTTATCAGTCTTCACAGAAGCAGCATCTATCATGGGTCTAACAGTTATTGGGGCATTAATCCCTTCAGTTGTTAAGATGTCATTAGGTCTTGTCTTTAAGTCAGGTAAAGTAAAACTTGCTATTCAGACAGGTGTCTTAGATAAGATCATGCCTGCTTTATTACCAGTTGCACTTACATTTGTTGTTTATAAATTACTTGCATCTAAGAAACTTACTGTTATTCAGGTCATCTTCTTAATTATCATTCTTGCATTAGTTTGCTCATTCTTTGGAATTCTAGCTCTCTAATCAAAGTTTTCGGGGGAAAAGTCTATGAGAAAAATCGTTCTAGCCAGCCATCATTTACTTGCTGATGGTTTAAAAGATACAATCCAGTATCTTATGCCAACTTTAACTGATATCCAGTCAGTGAGTGCTTATATGGATAATGTACCTGTTGAAAAACAGTTAAAAGAAGCACTTGGAGAAATCAATGAAGATAATGAATACATCATCTTCACTGATATGCTTGGGGGTAGTGTGAATCAGGAAGCAGTCAAATATTTACAGTATCCTAATGTATATGTGATTACAGGGATGAATTTACCTATTGTATTAAGTGTCTGTTTATCATTAGCAAGCTGTGAAAAAGTGAATGAGGATGTCATTAGAAATGCGATTGATGATGCAAAGTCACAGATTGTTTATGTCAACGATGTTATGAAAAATATGGGGGTTGATGAAGATGATGAATAAAGATTGGTGGAAAAGCAGCGTTGTTTATCAGGTTTATCCACAAAGTTTTAATGATACCAACAATGATGGGGTTGGTGATTTAAAAGGTATTACTGAAAAACTTCCTTATTTATCTAAATTAGGTATTGATGTTATCTGGTTAAATCCTATCTATGAATCACCATTAGTAGATAATGGTTATGATATTGCGAACTATAGAAAGATCAATCCAATGTATGGCACAATGGAAGATTTTGATGAACTATTAGAAACAGCACATAGTATGAATATTAAGATTATTATGGACTTAGTTGTTAATCATACAAGTGATCAGCATGAATGGTTCTTAAAGTCTAAGTCTTCTAAGGATAATGAATATTCTGATTTCTATATCTGGAAAGATCCTAAGGAAGATGGCAGTGAACCAACAAACTGGGGTGCTACTTTTGGCGGTGCTGCATGGACTTATGTTCCTGAAAGAAAACAGTATTATCTACATTGTTTTGCGCCTGGACAACCTGATTTAAACTGGGAGAATCCTAAAGTGAGAGAAGCTGTTTATAATGAAATGAGATTCTGGTTAGATAAAGGTATTGATGGTTATAGAATGGATGTTATTTCTTTATTAAGTAAGAGACAGGACTTCCCAGATGCCTTACCAGGAGAATATGATTATGCAAAATCATATTATAAAGGAGCTTCTAATGGACCTCGTATTCATGAATTCTTACAGGAAATGAATAGAGAAGTCTTATCACACTATGATGTGATGACGGTAGGAGAAACAGCCAATACCAATGTTCAGCAGGGTAAGCTTTATACTGATCCTTCTAGACATGAATTAAACATGGTATTCCAGTTTGACCATATGCATTTAGATTATGGTGAATATGGAAAGTTCTCTGATGTAAAGTTTAAACTCAGTGATTTAAAGAAGAGCTTATCAACATGGATCAATGATTTAGGTGATGGATGGAATTCACTTTATTGGGATAACCATGACCAGCCTAGAAACGTGACTCGTTTTGGTGATGATGGAGTATATCGTGTAGAATCAGCTAAAATGTTAGCTACTCTTCTACATATGATGAAGGGCACACCTTATGTCTTCCAGGGGGATGAATTAGGTATGAAAGATGTACCTTTTACATCACTTGACCAATATAAAGATATTGAAACAGTCTTTATGTGTCAGAAGATGAAAGATAAAGGCGAAGATGAAGAAACAATTAAGAAATATGCTTATTTAAGTTCAAGAGATAATGCAAGAACACCATTCCCTTGGAATGGAGAAGAAGGTTCAGGCTTCTCTGATGCAAAGCCTTGGATTGATTATTCACCTGATAACAAGTTCATCAATGCAGAAGATGAATTAAAAGATCCAAATTCTGTCTTCTATTATTATCAGAAATTAATTCGTTTAAGAAAAGAAAATCCTATAATTGTTTATGGATCTTATAAACTATTAGACGAAGAAGATTCAGATATCTTCTCATATGAAAGAGAATATGAAGGTAAGAAGTTACTTGTAGTATGTTCTTTCGCAAAAGAGAAGGTAAGATATACATTGCCTGATGACTATAAGGATGCAGAAATTCTTATTGGAAATTATGAGAATGTATTGAAAACAGATGATAAAAATATTATTCTAAACCCATATCAAGCAGTAGTTTATCTAACAAAGGGGTAATGAGATATGGACTTTGACACACAAGCAGGACTTATTTATTCAACACTAAGTGATAATGAAAAAGACATGATTCAATATATCAGAAATCATAAATCTGATGTTGTAGACATGCCTATTAATGAACTTGCGAAGGTTCTGCTTTCGTCAAAGAGTTCTGTATTACGTTTGGCACAGAAGCTAGGCTATACAGGTTATTCAGAATTAAAGTATTCTTTAAAGAAGGATATAGTGAAGAAAGCAGTTGTTCCTACAGATTTGGTTGAAAAATTTAGAAAAGAGATTGATAAAACATTTGAATATGCATCGCAGGTAAACTTTGCTACATTGATTTCCGAAATCCATAAAGCACGACAAGTCATTTTGTATGCGACGGGTTTTACTCAGAACAACTACACAAAACAGTTCTCCAGTGAGCTATTCATGGCAGGGCGTTCAAATTATATTGTATCTGGTGAAACTAATTTTGAAGTCATCTCACACTCCCTAACTAGTGATGATTTTGTCATTATTATTTCATTGTCAGGTAATACACCAGGTATCAGAACAACAGTAAATGCACTGAATATGAAGGATATACCTATTCTTTCTATAACTGAGCTAGGAAAGAATTTCCTTGTAGAAAATTCAGATTATCAGCTTTACTATAATACAACAGAATTTCCTCTTGAGGATGAACATATCATTTCTATGAATGCAGTAGGAATTGTTCTTACTATTCTTGCAAGAAAATATCAAGAATTCGCATTCTTTGATGAGTAAAGTCAGACTTAATGGTCTGGCTTTTTTGCGTGTTATAGACTTTACGAATATATATGTTAAATCAAGGTTAAATCTTATTCCGAAAAAATGAAAATAATTCATTTTTTCGGAATAAGAAGGTATAATATATATGGGTGAATGAAATGAAACTTTTAGAAAGAAACTATTTAACAAAAATTATTAATGTAATTGGAACTCCTGATATTAAAGTGATTACGGGTATTAGAAGATCTGGAAAATCATGTCTGTTACTACAATTTATGGAATATATAAATCAAACTGATAAAGACGCGAATATTATTTTTGTTGATTTCAATTCTTTAAGTGCAGAGCCGTATTTAGAATACCATGCATTAAATAATTATATAGAAGGTCAATATAAATCTAACAAGAATAATTATGTATGTATAGATGAAGTTCAAATGTGCAGTGGCTTTGAGAAAGTCATAAATAGTCTACATAGTAGTATGAAATATGATATTTATATTACTGGTTCGAATGCATTTCTATTAAGTAGTGATTTGGCTACTTTATTTACCGGTAGAACGTATGAAATAGAAATATTTCCTTTTTCTTATAAAGAATGTCTAAAATATTATGCTGGGCAGTATTCACTTGATAGATACGTGAGAGAAGGTGGAATGCCTGGAACTTTGCTTTATCGTGAAAAAGATGATAAGTATAAATACATACGAGATGTTTTTGAGACGCTTATTATAAGGGACATAACTAATAAATATTCGATGAGAAACAAAGAAGTTATTCATGATTTAGCGTACTTTATGATGGATAACATTAGTTCTTTGACATCAGCAAATAATATATCTAAATCATTAGCAAATGCTAATATTAAAATAACAGATAAGACTATAAAATTGTATATGCAATATTTGAAAGATTCATACTTGTTTTATAAAGTTAGAAGGTATGATATAAAAGGGAAAAAATATTTGGCAACAAATGATAAGTATTATTTGTCCGACCATTCTTTCAGATATGCTATTATAGGAACAAAAAACATGGACTATGGCAGAGTATATGAAAATATCGTTGCGATTGAATTGCTTAGAAGAGGGTATGAAGTTTATGTTGGTAAACTTTATAAAAAAGAAGTTGATTTTGTGGCTATAAAACAAAATGAGAAGATTTATTTTCAAGTAAGTGATGATATTTCGAATCAGAAAACTTTCGATAGAGAAGTTACTTCACTATTAGAAATACAAGATGCATATCCTAAAATCTTATTGGCTAACACACATCATGATGAATATCAGTATGAAGGTGTAAAAATAATTGATATTGAAGAATGGTTAAAATTGTAAATATAAATGATTTGAATGCAGATAAGATAATAAATAAACGTTTTACTTTATGCTTGTGAATCCTTCTAGCCTATGGGAGGCTGTAACGGGTAAATAACTAATTATAGTTTCAGAAACAGTAAAAGGCGGATCGAAGTCCTGCTGGTCATGAGTTTGAGGTGGATAAGGTAACTACTGATACAAGGGGCGTATATGCACGTAATAATATAAAACTAACAAATCATCACTGTGAGGGCTGTCCATTCAGATCAAGATGCACTAAATCCAGAATTGGAAGAAGCATAAACTACTGCAAGGAACTTGATGAGTTTCATAAGGAAGTAAGAAAAAATGTCACAAGCGAAGAAGGCAAGAAACTCATGTTCAAGAGAGATAATGAAGCAGAAGGAACTTTTGGTGATCTTAAGGAGAATATGGGTTATGACAGACTCTACAGAAGAGGATATGACAATGCTCAGATGGAGATCTACCTTGTTTCAATGGGGCATAATATCAGGAAATACCAGAAACTGAAGAAGAGAATCAAGGAAACAGAAGAAAACCAGATGAAACAGGTCAAGGAGATGCTCAGATTGTTTATCTGCTGATAAAATTTTTTTAGGAAATGGGCAGGTTCTTTTTAAGTGCGTCTGAAATATGAAAAGGTTATTCACCATGCAGTAGTGAATAACCTTTTTGGGTTGAGATATATGAAAAAGAGCTGTAACGCTCAAGGTAGTAGTAAATACTATCTATTCGTTACAGCCTCTTTATTCATTTCCTTTACACTTTGTCTTTTACGTATTGAGAACTCCAATTCCTTATAAAATGAGGGTATTTAGATGATTTTGTTGCATACAAGTTTCGTTACAAAAGCTACTCAAATATACTATTTAAAACTTATCCTGTAAATTAAATGCTTTTATATAAAGAAAATATCATACTTATTCGTATGATATCCTCTATTATTCAGTTTTATATACTATTAAGGAAGAAAAATTATAAAACTAATCTAGATCTTCGCCATTTGTTTCAATGACTTTTTTATACCAATAAAACGATTTTTTTCGATATCTATTCATCGTTCCATGGCCTTCATCATCTAAATCTACATAAATAAATCCATATCTTTTTGACATTTGACAAGATGAAGCACTTAATAAATCAATGCATCCCCATGTTGTATATCCCATTAAATCAACGCCATCTATAATAACAGCATTCTTTAATGCTTTAATATGTTCTCGATAATACTCAATATGTCTTTCATCATTGATTTCTTTACCTTCGACATATACTTCATTTGTTCCTGTACCATTTTCAACAATAAATAATGGTTTTTGATAACGATCATAATACATATTCAATGTATTACGTAAACCCATTGGATCATCTTGTCTTTTATATAAAATTTCACCTAAGTACGGATTTTTTAAAGTAGCAAGGGGATTATTTTTAATCTCTTCATTGAGTTTTTCGTCACCACTAACAACATGTGTTGCATAATATGAAAATGAAAGAAAATCAATCGTATTATTTTTAAGAATTTCTTTATCATCATCTTCAAATGGAATAGTTATTCCTTTTCTTTCTAATTCTCTTAATTTATATGATGGATAGTACCCTCTCGCCTGTACATCACAGAAAAAGAATGCATCTCTATTTTTTGTAATTGTTGCAAATACATCTTGAGGATGACATGTATATGGATACCATGTACCTCCTGCAAACATATTCCCAATTTTATTTGTTGGATCAATTTCATGACCAATTTTTACTGCCCACGCACTTGCTAATAAAATATGATGAGCTGCATTATATAACTGTTGTTCTTTATCTTCATTTGGATCAATAACAACACCTGCTGATAAATAAGGCAAAATTAATGTATCATTAATTTCATTAAAGGTAAGCCAATAATGTACAATACCTTTATATCTTTTAAATAAAACTGTTGCATATTTCTTATAGAAATCAACCATTTTTCTACTTTTAAAACCACCATATTCTTTTACTAAATAAAGTGGAAAATCGTAATGAGAAATCGTTACTAAAGGTTCAATGTGATATTTTTTTAATTCTTTAAAAACATCATCATAAAATTGTAATCCTTTTTCATTCGGTCTTTCTTCATCCCCTCGAGGAAATATTCTTGACCATGAAATAGATAATCTTAAAACCTTAAATCCCATTTCCGCAAATAATGCAATATCTTCTTTATAACGATGATAGAAATCTATCCCATTTAAAACCGGATATTTTTCATCTTCTTTAAAAGATAAATCTTGTACATTTCCAAACATATATTGAAAACGATTTTTTCCATTTGGAACTACATCCATGTTAGCAAGACCTCTACCATCTTCATTATAGCCACCTTCTACTTGATTAGCAGCTATTGCTCCACCCCATAAGAAATCTTTTGGTAAGGTTCTCACTTTATGCTTCCTCCTCAGCTAATTTTGCAGCTTCTTCTTTCTTGCATAAAGAATGATCATAAGCTACAAAGAATGGATACCAAATAGCTAATGTTAATAGAATCATTAAAGCAATAAAAATAAACACTCTCCAGTCTAAACAATAAACAAATAGACTTAGGAAAACAGGATAAGTCCCACTAATTAATAAATAAGGTGCTGTCAATAAACCAAATGAACATGCTAACCAATAAAGAATAGATACGATTAATCCATTAACAATAAAAGGAAGCATTAATACAGGGTTAAACATAATTGGTGCTCCAAATAATGCTGGTTCTGAAATTCTAAAAATACTAGGCACAATTGTCGCTTTCCCAAAAGCTTTTAATTGTTGTGATTTTGCTTTCCAACAAGATAAAATACATAGTCCAAGAGTATTTCCTGTTCCTCCTAAAAAACCAATACCTAATGTCATAAAGATAGGATGAAAAATTGGTGCTTGTCCTTTTGCAACTAATGCTGCATTTGCTGTAAAAGCTGCTGTTGTAATTGGAGCAGTAAGTGCCATAGTAACCATTTGTCCATGCACTCCACAACACCATAATAACAACATAAATGCACATAAGAATATTGAACCAGGAACAGAGTTAACTGCTGCAACTGGTGTTGCTAAAACTTTTTCAATAAGCGCTGGAATTGACATTCCTAAATAATTACTACTTAATAAACTTAAAATATAGAATATAGAAACATTGATAACCATAGGTACAATTGTTCTAAACGAATTTGTTAATGCTGGAGGACAAATTTCTGGCAAACGAATTGTAATATTGTGTATTTCACAAAATCTTGTGATTTCTACTGTTAATAAAGCAACAATAATAGCAGTAAATAATCCTTGTGCACCTAAATATGTACAATTCATTAATAATGGAGTTGTTCCATCCGCTAAAGCTAAATAATTTGCTGGTGCTGCAACTAATAGAAAAACAACAAGTGCAGTTAAACCATTAGTAATACCTTTCATTGAATATGAAGTTGCTAAATTATCAGCAATAACAAAGGTAACTGCTAATGCTAATAATCCCATTGACATATTGTATGGAACTAAAATAGCCATTTTATACTTAGTAGCAAAATTAAACCATCCAGAAAAAATTGACCAAACACCACCAGATTTAACCATGTCTGCAGTTACTGGTGGATTAGCAATAACCATAAATACTGCCCCAACAAAGATTAATGGTAATACTGTCATAAAACCTTTTTGCATTGCAGATAAATGTCTTTGTTCACCTAACTTATCAGCGATTGGAGACATTTTATCTTCAACAAAGTGCATAAACTTATCCATTTACTTTCCCTCCTTTATCATTCTTTTTACTTCTTTTATAATATTTTCAACATTCCCTAAAGCATAATCTGAAGGATTAATAACAGCTGAAGGTCGATCAGTTACTGCTTTTTGAACATCTTTAATTTTATATCTCATTTGTGGTCCCACTAATAAGACATCATAATCTTTATAAACACTTAAATAATCATCAATTGGAATTGCTTTAACTTCTAAATCATCGTTATTTTGTTCTGCCCATTGATTCATCTTATTCATTAAAATACCAGTTGATAAACCATTAGCACACATTAATAATATTTTCATAAATCTTCCCTCTCTTTAAATTTGCTAATATCAAGTAAATTGAATATTTGATCGATCATTTGTTCCTTTTTACTTAGCAACTTTAGTATAAAATGGAACCGCTTTTTATTCAAATGGCATATTTTATCTCTTTTCCTTTCATTTATACACTATTTTTTTAATTTATACACTTTTTCTTCTTTATCATTTATTTTCTTCGTTAAACTGTTTATTTACAAGCAATAAAATTATTTATCTTTTTATTGATTATTTTGGCGTAGCTGACCAATAATTCCGATTTAGCCTGATCATTAATTCCGATACACTTGACCAATCATTCCGATTAGGTTGATCAATTATATTATACATACTCCTTTTCTAG
>NZ_JACRWG010000059.1:0-13890 GCF_014306455.1 Catenibacterium faecis | reverse complement strand
AGATTATGACAGGCATAAGAGAACTGAGTGAATGTATCCTCAGCATCTGAAGGCTTGTCTTTTCTTTTGTATTCAAATACAGTGCGTCTGTCCGTATAAAACATTGCAGGAATGCCATGGTTAATAAGAATCTGATAAAGAACCTCATAATACCCTTTAAGTGTCTCCTGACGGTCAAAATAGGCTCCTACAACCTTACCGTCTGCATCATCAATCGCAACATGCAGATGCCACACTTCTCCTTCAATCCAATGGAATGATGATGCATCCATCTGTATCATCTCACCCGCATACTTTGATCTAGGACGTCTAGGATGTGCATCCTGTTCATCAAGTATATTGATTGATTCCTTTATCTCATTCCTAACCTTTTCAGAAGCAGTGTCATTCATTCTTTCTTTGAGTTTTTTCTTCAATGCTTTCTTTGTTTTTCTTCTGGCCTTTGGAGAGAGCACATCCTCAGCTCTCATCCAGTTGTTGAGTGTAGTATCACTTATCTTTATACCGAAGTCACTTTCTACAATTTCACAGAAGTGAGTGAAGTTTGCATCAGAGAAATCATTGATATAAAGAGAGATGATCTTATTCTTTATGTCCAAAGGAACTGCAGAAGCAGGCAGTCTTCCACGGTTGCCGTGCACGAAACCCTTCTTTCCCTGTTCCTTATATTTTATGATAAGTCTATTGATAGTTCTTACAGTACAGCCAAGTCTAGTAGCTGCTCTCTTCTTATTTCCATTTGTTTCTACAAGCTTCTTGATTATTTCATACTTATTCTGCTCATTCATTCTCAATTCAACCTTTCTCATAATAACCTCCCATGGAGGTTATAGTTTAACACGGTAAGTTGATAATGTCCCAATTGGGACATTATCAACTTGGATACATTGAGACATTATCACATTGGAATCAGAATTATGAAATCCTCCTTTTTTTGTCTGTTTGAAAATGGAGTGCACTATGTTATAATACGGTTTATGAGGTGATTATTATGCTTTTTAAAAGAAAAGAAAAATATACATTAGATATGAATCGAATTCCAGCTCATATCGCATTTATCATGGATGGAAATGGAAGATGGGCAAAGAAAAGAAAAATGCCTAGAACATATGGTCATCATGAAGGAACTAAAACAATAAGAAATCTTGCTTTAGAAGCTAACAACTTAGGTGTAAAAGCAATGACTGTTTATGCATTCTCTACTGAAAACTTTAAAAGAGAACAGAGTGAAGTAGAATATATCTTTAAGTTACCTAAAGAGTTCTTCTCTTTATATTTTCAGGAACTAATGGATAATAATGTACGTATTATGACAATTGGTCATCTAGAACTCGCACCACAGGAAACTCAAGACATTATTAATGATGCTATTAATAAAACTAAAGATAATACTGGATTAAAGCTTGTCTTTGCATTCATCTATGGTGGACGTGATGAAATCGTTGAAGCCACTAAAGCGATTTGTGAAGAATATAAAGAAGGTAAGATTGACTTAGATAATATTACAGAAGATTATTTTGAATCTCATTTAATGACGAAAGAATTACCACCTGTTGATTTAATGATTCGTTCAAGTGGTGAATGTCGTTTATCAAATTTCTTATTATGGCAGTTAAGTTATGCTGAATTTATTTTTGATGAAGCATATTGGCCAGATTTTAATGCAGAAAAATTACATGAATGTATCTGGAAATATCAGAATAGAGATCGTCGTTATGGAGGAGTGAAGAAATGAAGCAAAGAGTCATAACAGCGATTGTATTAGTAGTTTTGTTTTTACCATGTGTTATTGTAAGTGGTATTCCTTTTAAAATCCTTATAGCTTTTATTGGGGCTATGGCTACATATGAATTACTATCTATTACAAAAGAACCTAAGCCACATTTTTATTTATATGGAATAATAGGTGTTTATATTCTAGGTTCATTATTCTTTTCAAAAGGATTACTTGTATCTAATATGTTTATTGTAATCTACATGGTTATATTATTAACTTGTGGAATCTTTGATGCAGGTATGCCTTTCTTGAGGATTTCATATTACTTTACAAGTGCGACTTTAGTAGCTCTTGGTCTTCATGCTATTTATTATTTTAGAACAGCCTTAGATATCAGATATGTTATCTTCTTAGCACTTGCGACTTTAGGCGCTGATACATTTGCTTATTTTGTGGGACGTGCAATTGGTAAACATAAACTTAATCCTCGTCTTTCACCTAAGAAGACAATTGAAGGGTCTATTGGTGGTATAGTATGTGGTGGTTTATTAGGTTTAGCTTATGCTTATTGTGTTCAGATTCCTTATGCACTTCCTCATCTTGCCTTAATGAGCTTCGTACTTGCAACAACAGGTCAGATTGGTGATTTGACATTTAGTTCTATTAAGAGAACTTTTGAAGTAAAGGACTATTCTCAGATTTTCCCTGGTCATGGTGGTGTGTTGGATCGTTTTGATTCTATCATCTTTAATTCTATGATTTTAGGATTCTTACTTACATTACTCTAATGAAGGAGGCAATCTATGAAAAAAATTACAGTACTTGGTGTGACTGGTTCTATTGGAACACAGACAATTGATGTTGTGACTGGACATCCTGATGAATTTGAAATTGTTGCAATGTCAGCAGGACACAATATCAAGAAATTAGAAGAAATCATGAATCAACTTCCTGTTCCACATATTTGTGTACTAGAACAGAAAGATTATGATTATTTAAGTGAAAAATATCCAGATCGTCATTTTTATCTTGGACAGGAAGGACTTATTCAAATTAGTACTCTTGAAGAGACAGAAATAGTTCTTAATGCGATTGTAGGGTTTGCAGGATTATTACCAACTATCGAAGCAATTAAAGCAGCTAAGGATATTGCGCTTGCAAACAAAGAAACTCTAGTAGTTGCAGGACATATAATTATTCCTCTCGCAAAAGAATATGGCATTCAGCTTTTACCTGTAGATAGTGAACATAGTGCTATTTTCCAATCAATGCATGGAGAGTATCCAAGAGAAATTTCAAAAATACTTTTAACATGTAGTGGTGGAAGTTTCCGTGATAAATCATTGGATGAATTAAAGGGTGCCACTGTTGAACAGGCATTAAATCATCCTAACTGGAGCATGGGTGCAAAAATCACTATTGATAGTGCGACTTTAGTTAATAAAGGTTTAGAGGTTATGGAAGCCAAATGGCTTTTTGATGTAGATTATGATGATATTGAAGTATTGATTCATCCAGAAAGTGTTGTACATTCTATGATTGAATGTACAGATACTGCAGTAATTGGACAATTAGGTACTCCAGATATGCGTTTGCCTATTCAATATGCTTTAACATATCCTCATAGAATTCCGCTTATTAATAGTAAGAGACTTTCTTTATCAGACATTGGAACACTTCATTTCTATAAGCCTGATACAGAAAGATTTAAAGCATTACCTCTTGCTTATCGTGCAGGAAGAATAGGGGGCAGTATGCCTTGTGTCTTCAATGGCGCAAATGAAGAAGCCAATCAGTTATTCCGTGATGGAAAGATTAAATTCCTAGAAATCGTTGATTTAATTGAAGAAGCCATGAATGCACATACTGTTGTTGAAAATCCATCTCTTGATGAATTGATCAAGATAGATGCGGATGCAAGAGCTTTTGTAAGAAAGAGAGTAGGTTTATAAGATGCAGACTTTATTGAATATACTCGTTTTCCTGCTTATTCTTACAGGAATTATTGTAATACATGAATTAGGCCACTTTGTAGCTGCTAAGTTTTTCAAGGTTTATTGTGGCGCATTTAGTATTGGTATGGGTCCTAAGATTTATGGAAAAAAAGGAAAAGAAACAGAATTCCAGATTCGTGCTTTACCAATAGGTGGTTTTGTCTCTATGGCAGGTGAAGCGGATCAGGAAGACAATGAAGAATTTAAGGATGTTCCAGTAGAACGTACATTAAAGGGTAAGAAGACATATCAAAAGATTATTATTATGCTTGCAGGTGTCTTTATGAATTTCATGCTTGCACTTGTTATTATGTTATCTGCAAACTTAATGGGTGGTCAGGTGAATGTCAATCGTTGTGAAGTAGGAACACTTGTAGAAAATGGCTCTGCGACAAAATATGGATTTAAAAAAGGTGACATCATTACTAATATTGAATGTAAGCAGACTGGTGTGTCTTATGCAGTCGCAAGTTATGAAGATCTTCATAGTGATATGACTAAGAAAGCATTAAAAATTGACTCTAAAAATGCGACATTAGATATTACTGTCAGACGTGGTAAAGATAGTATTGTGATCAAGGCAGTGAGTCCTTATAATGTAGAACAGGGACGTTATGTTCTTGGCTTTATGCAGGTAACTCGAAGAATGAGTGTCACTGAAGCATTTAGCTATACATTTAAAGAATTATGCGAGATGTCTACTGCAATATTTAATGCATTAGGACAGCTTATTGTGAATTTTGCATCTACTATTAAGCAGATGTCAGGACCAGTGGGAATTTATAAAGTAACTTCACAGGTAAGAGAATCTGGTTCTATGACAACGCTTCTTTATTTAGTTGCGATGTTGTCAGTAAATATTGGAATTTTTAACCTATTACCTATTCCAGGGTTAGATGGCTATCAGGCTATTCTTTCTTTAATTGAAGGTATGATCCATAGAGAAGTACCTGTGAAGGTGAAATATGCATTGCAGGTTCTTGGACTTGCACTTGTATTTGGTCTCATGATAGCAGTTACTTATCAGGATCTGCTGCGATTATTCAAATAAAGGAACTTCGGTTCCTTTTTAAAAGGTGATTTTATGAATAAATTAAGTATTTTATTACAACAATTACATATAGATACAAATCAGGCGTTTTCGCAGGCTGATATTACAAGAGTAGTTGTCCATCATGATAGCCGTTATACCTTTTATATCAGTTCACCAGAATTAATGCCTCTTAGTAATGTGAAGGCTTTAAAAGAAGCCCAGCATTTGTTCCCTTATCCATGTGAATTCCTCTTTGAAACAACGTCCAATCATTTTAGAGAGGAAGATGTCATTGAATATAGTGATTATATTATGCATCATGTATTAGGCAATGTACCTGAAATGCAGAGTATGACTAGAGATGATATGGATTTAAAGGACAATATTTTGACATTACATACTGTTAATCATATTCAATGTGATTCTATTAAGACTCAGCTTAATGAAATGCGTACATTATTATCTGGCTTTGGTATTAATATTGATTTAAGAGCTGAGGTAGATGCAGATAATCATGAATATCAACAGACTATTGCAAAGATGGAAGAAAACAAAGGTGTTCATATAGATTCAAGTGCACTTGAAAAATATAATGAAGCGATGAATGATGCACCTCCTGCTTATTCTAAGCCAGCAGGTAATTATAAACGTTATAAGAAAGAATATGTCATGACGCAGATTAGCCAATTAGATAATACAATGCGTGAAGTAGCGGTACAGGGTTATTGTTTCCAGGAAGAAACAACACAGGTTAAAAGTGGTAAACATATTCAGACACTTCTTGTCACAGATTATTCTGATAGTATTATGGTTAAGAGATTTGAGAATAAGAATCGTAATACATTAGAAGAAATGGAACAATTAAAAAAAGGTGGTAAATGGATTCGTGTCAAAGGTACTTTTGAATATGATAGCTTTGCCCGTGAACAGGTGATTATTGCGACTGAAATAGAAATTATTCCTGCGCCTAAGCCACGTATTGATAAGGCGGAAAAGAAGCGTGTAGAACTACATTGCCATTCTAATATGTCTACTATGGATGGTATTGCGACTGTTGGTTCTTATATTAAAAGAGCAACAGAATGGGGTATGAGTGCTATTGCAGTGACTGATCATGGTAACGTGCAGTCATTCCCTGATGCACAGGCAGCAGCAGGAGACAAGCTGAAGATGATCTATGGTATTGAAATGAACATGATTGATACAAACTTTGATTGTGTTTTTAATGCGAATGGATTAAAGCTTAATGATTTAACATATGTTTCTTTTGACTTAGAAACAACAGGTTTATCTCAGATAGATGATCATATTACTGAAATTGGTGCAGTAAAAATAAAAAATGGTTTAGAGGTTGGAAGATTACAGACATTTATTAAATCTCCTAAACCTATTTCTAAGAAGATTACTGAATTAACATCTATTACGAATGAAGATATTAGAAATGCGCCTACAATTGAAGAATTCATGCCTAAATTAATGGAATTCTTTGGAGATAGTCTTCTCATTGCGCATAATGGTCGTTTCGATATTGGTATGTTAGATAAGGCGTTAGAGAGAATGGGAAAAGAACCTATTCAAAATCCATGGATTGATACATTGCCTTTATCTAGACGTCTCATACCCTTAATGCGTTCTTATCGATTAGGTGCTGTTTGTCGTTTTTATCATATCCCTTATGATACAGAAGCGGCTCACCGTGCTGACTATGATGCTGAAGTATTAAGTCATTCATTTAATGTCATGCTTCAGGATTTAATTAAGAAAGGTTTTAAGACGATTGATGAAATCAATGATATCGAAATAGAAGACAGTTATAAGCATGCTTTTCCTTATCATATGTGTGTTCTTGCGAAAACACCTGAAGGTTTAAAGAACATGTTTAGACTTGTGTCTATTGCGAATACTAAGTATTTCCATCAATGTGATCGTATTCCTAGAAGTGAATTAGAATTCTATCGTGAAGGATTACTATTTGGTAGTGGCTGTTTGAATTCTAAAGTCTTTGAAATAGCTTCTACAAGAGATGAAGAAGAATTAAGAGAAGAAATACGATTCTATGATTATGTAGAAATACAGCCTTTAGAAGATGCGATGTATTTGGTAGATCGTGGTAAGTATGATTCTATTGATGATATAGAAAGAATATACAAGCGTATTATTAAGATTGCGAAAGAAGAAAATAAACTCATCTGTGCGACAGGTGATGTTCATTTTCTAGATAAGAGAGATAAGGTATACCGTGAAGTATTTATTACTAACTCTAAGATTCAGATTAATGGTAAACCTCATCCACTTCTTGTAAGAAATAATCCTCGTGCTTTAACACCTGATGTTTATTTAAGAACAACAGATGAAATGTTGGAATGCTTCCCTTATTTAAGTGATGAAGATACATATGAATATGTTGTCACTAATACAAATAAGATTGCAGATATGATTGGTGATGATATTATTGTCACAAAAGAAGGATTATATCCACCTTCAATTGAAAACGTAGATAAAAAACTTAGAGAATTGTGTCATAAGAATGCGCATGAGACATATGGTGAAGTATTACCAGAGATTGTATCAGCAAGACTTGAAAAAGAGTTATCCAACATCATCAAACATGGATTCGCAGTTATTTATTTTATCGCTTCAGAACTTGTAAGAGTTTCTAATGAAGCAGGTTACCTAGTAGGATCTCGAGGATCAGTTGGTTCATCTTTCGTAGCCACTATGGCTGGTATTTCAGAAGTAAATCCTCTTGCACCACATTATATATGTCCTCATTGTAAACATAATGAGTTCTTAGAAGAAGGAGTTATTTCTGATGGTTATGATTTGCCTGATAAGAACTGTCCAGTATGTGGACATAAGATGAAAGGCGAAGGACATAATATCCCATTCGAAACCTTCTTAGGGTTCAATGCGGATAAGGTTCCAGATATTGACTTAAACTTCTCAGGTGAATATCAGCCTAAAGCACATGCTTATACTAAAACAATCTTTGGTGAAGACCATGTCTTTAGAGCCGGTACTATTTCTACTGTTGCAGAAAAGACAGCTTATGGTTATGCAAGAGCATATGCTGAAAACCTAGGTTTAGAAGATCATATCCGTAGTGCTGAATTACAAAGACTTGCTAATGGATGTACGGGGGTTAAACGTACTACCGGTCAGCATCCAGGTGGTATTATCGTTATTCCTAATGACATGGAAGTATTTGACTTTACACCTTATCAATATCCTGCAGACGATGTAAATGCTGAATGGCGTACAACTCACTTCGATTTCCATAAGATTCATGATAACGTATTAAAATTTGATATTTTAGGGCATGTCGATCCTACTGTTATTCGTATGCTTCAGGATATGACAGGTGTTGATCCAAAGTCTATTCCTACAAATGACCAGAAGGTTATGAGCTTATTTAATAGTTCTAAAGCATTAGGCTGCGATCTATCATTCTTGAACTGTAAGACAGGTGCCTTAGGGTTACCAGAATTTGGTACAAAGTTTGTCCGTGGCATGCTTGAACAGACACATCCAAAAAGCTTTAATGAATTAGTTATTATCTCTGGATTATCTCATGGGACTGACGTATATCTAGGCAATGCGGAGACATTGATTAAGTCAGGTACATGTACATTACAGCAGGTTATCGGATGTCGTGATGATATCATGGTTTACTTAATTGAAAAGGGACTTCCTAACAAGGATGCTTTTGATATCATGGAATGTGTACGTAAAGGTAAGTCACCTAAAGTATTCCCTCAAAAGGGTTATGTTGAACTCATGAAGAAACATAATGTGCCACAATGGTATATTGATTCATGTTTAAAGATTAAATACATGTTCCCTAAAGCCCATGCCGTTGCATATGTATTAAGTGCCATACGTGTAGCTTGGTGGAAATTATATTATCCAAGAGAATATTATGCTGTATACTTTACGACTAGATGTGATTTCTATGATATTGAGACACTTATTGCTGGAAAAGAAGCGGTATATGATAAATATCAGGAATGTTTAAAGTTAAAGGCTGAACATAAAGCATCTAATAAAGAAGAAGGTTTGATTACTGTATTTGAGGTTGCTTTAGAAATGTTTGAAAGAGGCCTAAAGTTTAGTAAGATTTCTCTTGATCAATCTGATTCTAGAAAGTTTATTTGTCATCCAGATGATCCAACAGCTATTATTCCTCCTTTTACTTCTATTGATGGATTAGGTGATGCCGTTGGTGACTCAGTAGTAGAAGCAAGAAAGGAGAGACCTTTCACTTCTATTGAAGACATTAAAAAGAGAACACGTCTTTCAGGAACACATATTGAGACACTGCAGAAGATGGGTGTTTTAAATGGTTTTTCTGAAAGTGATCAGCTTACAATCTTTGATTTATAGTTTTTTTACGTGTTTTTCAACATTATTTGACTTATACATTTAACTGTGCTATACTCGATTTAGCAAAAGACGAGAGGGGAGACCCTCTCGTTATTTATTGAATAGGAGGTTCTATGCTAGAGAAAATTAAAGAAGGCTTATTGCCTATTATTGCTTCATTTGAATGCCATCTTGATTCAATGGAATATGTAAAGGAAAAAGGAGAATGGTATTTACGTGTCTTCATTGAAAAGAATGATGGAAATCTTGACATGGATACTTGTGTTGCAGTCAGTGAAGCTGTGAGTGAAAAGTTAGATGAACTTGATTTAATCAAGGACGAGTATTATCTTGAAGTATCTTCTCCAGGAATTGAAAAGCCATTAAAGACTTTTGAGCAGGTAGAAGCTCATGTTGGCTCATATGTTCATATTGATTTGAAAAATCCAAAGAATGGAATTGATTCTCTAGAAGGAACATTAGCCTCTATTGATGGCCAGGAATTGTTGATCCAGTATATGGTGAAAGCTGTAAGAAAGAAAATGACTATAAACTATGATGATATTAAATTCATCAGACTCGCTGTAAAGTTCTAGGAGGTAAAAAACGTGGCGAAAAAGGATAAAGGTTACAAATCAGCTCTTGAAAATCTTATTGAAGATAAAGGGCTAGATAGTGCTATTGTAATTGAAGCATTGACTGAAGCACTTGCTAAGTCATATAAGAAAAACTATAGTGGGGCAGAATCAATCGTTGATTGTAAAATTGATGATGATGGAAAAATCAGAATCTTTACAACTCATTATGTTGTAGATGATGTAAATGATGAAGATTTTGAATATTCTATTGAAGAAGCACAGGAAATTGATCCAAAATATCAGGTTGGTGATGAAGTTGTTGAAGAAGCTGATATTTCTGAATTTGGTCGTTTAGCTGCAATTCAAACTAAACAGTTATTAAGACAGAAAATCAGAGAAGCTGAAAAAGAAGCTTTATATAATGAATATATCAATAAACTTGATGAAATTATCAATGGTACTGTAGATCGTGTAGAAGAAAGATTTGCAATTATCAACATTGGTAAGACAGGTGCACTTCTTTCATCTAAAGACCAGATCCCTGGTGAAACTCTAGTTGAAGGTGAACATGTTAAGGTTTATGTGAGTGAAGTAGAACGTACTACTAAAGGTACTCATATCAGCGTATCTCGTACTCATGAAGGATTAGTAAAGCGTTTATTTGAAATGGAAGTACCTGAAATCTTCGAAGGAACTGTAGAAATCAAATCAGTATCTAGAGAAGCAGGTGAACGTTCTAAGATTGCTGTCTATACAGCAAATCCTGATATTGATCCTATCGGTGCATGTGTTGGTCCAAAGGGAAATCGTGTTAGAAATGTTGTTGAAGAATTAAATGGTGAAATGATCGATATTATTGAATGGTCTGAAGATCCTGTAACATTCATTTCTCATGCTCTTTCTCCAGCTAAGGTTGAAAGAGTGAAATTAAATCATTCTAAGAACAGTGCTTTAGTTGTTGTGCCTGATGATCAGTTATCTCTTGCTATTGGTAAGCGTGGTCAGAATGCAAGACTTGCAGTTAAATTAACAAACTGGAAGATTGATATTAAATCAGTATCTGAAATCTTAGAAGAAGGTATTGATTTAGATGCACCTGAAGTAGATATGGAACTTCTTGAAAAGATGAAGAAATCTATGGAAGAACATGAAGCAGATGAAGAAAAAGAATCTATCATTTTAACTCTAGATGCAGATGAAAATGAAGAAGATAAGGTAGAAGAAGACTTCGGTGATGATGAATCATTTGATGATGAAGATGATTCAGAAGAACCAGATCATGATCCTAAATATGATGAAGATATTGATTATGATCAGTATGATGAATATTATGAAGATTAGAGGTGATCTTTTATGAAGAAAGTGCCTTTAAGAAAGTGTGTGGCAACTGGTGAACAGCTGCCAAAGAAAGAACTCATTCGTATTGTGAAAAATAAAGAAGGAGAAGTTTCTGTCGATCCTACAGGTAAAAAGAACGGTCGTGGAGCTTATTTAAAACGTTCTTTGGATGCAATTGAACTTGCAAAAAAGAAAAAGATTTTAAATAGAGTTCTTGATACTGAAATTCCTGAAGAAATCTATGAGGAGCTTAAGACTTATGCTCAATAAGCAGGTGGCTTCTTTATTGGGTCTTGCGATGCGTGCAAGAAAGCTTGCGACTGGAGAGAGTGCTTTAAAGGCTGTCCAGTCACAGCAGGCTCATCTTGTCTTTATTGCGAGTGATGCAAGTGACAATACGAAGAAGAAATATATTGATAAGTGTACATATTATCATGTAGATTATTATGTTGCTGGCACAAGTGAAGAGCTATCTTATTCTGTTGGTAAAATCAATAGAATGGTAATTGCGGTACTTGATGCTGGTTTTGCGAAAAGTATGAAATCTAAGTTAGGAGGGTAATTTATGGCAAAAAAGAAGAAAAACATAAAAAACAAAGGGAATGACAAGAAGAAAATGATCTCAAACTTTCCTAGCAAGAAAGAAGAAAAAGCTGTTGTAGATGGTGTTGTTGAATATGAAGAAGGCATTACTGTTGATGAACTTTCTCAAAAGATTGGTCAGACACCAGCAAATGTTATCAAAGTTTTATTCATGTTAGGTACAATGGTGACAATCAACTCATCATTAAATGATGAACAGGTTGAACTTATTTGTATGGAATATGGTCTTGAATGTAAAAAGGTTGTTCCTGTAAGTGAAGTAAACTTTGAAGATTTAGAAGTTGTGGATGATCCTAAAGATTTAGTGCCAAGACCTCCAGTTATTACTATCATGGGTCACGTTGACCATGGTAAGACAACATTACTTGACCATATTAGAAAGTCAAGAGTTGCTGAAGGTGAATTTGGTGGTATTACACAGCATATCGGTGCCTATCAGGTATCTGTAAAAGGTAAGAAGATTACTTTCCTTGATACACCAGGTCATGAAGCATTTACTGCAATGCGTGCACGTGGTGCAATGATTACTGATATTGTTATTATTGTAGTTGCTGCTGATGATGGTGTTATGCCTCAGACTAGAGAAGCAGTAGACCATGCTTTAGCTGCAAATGTACCTATTATTGTAGCTATTAATAAGATTGATAAACCAGGTGCTGATCCTCAGCGTATTATGACTGAAGTATCTGAACTTGGACTTATGCCTGAAGAATGGGGTGGAGATGTTCCTTATGTAAACATTTCAGCTAAAAAGGGTATTGGTATCGATGAATTATTAGAAACAGTTACAGTTGTAGCTGAACTTGCTGAATTAAAAGCAAACCCAAAGCGTATGGCTTATGGTAGTGTTATTGAAGGCCGTCTTGATAAGGGTAGAGGACCAGTTGCGACTTTATTAATTCAGAATGGTACTTTAAGAAGTGGTAACCCAATTGTTGTTGGTGCGACTTATGGTCGTGTCAGACAGTTAGTTGATGATCGTGGACGTGAAATTAAATCTGCAGGTCCTGCAACTCCAGTAGAAATTACTGGTTTAAATGATGTACCTGAAGCAGGTGATAAGTTCATGGTATTTGAAACTGAAAGAGAAGCGAGACATGTCGGTGAAGAACGTGCTCAGAAGAAGATTGAAGAAGAAAGAAACTCTACTTCAGCAATGAGTCTTGATGATTTATTCTCACAGATGAAGTCTGGTGAAGTCGTTGACTTAAATATCATTGTTAAAGCTGACGTAAATGGTACTGCAGAAGCAGTTAAGAGTTCATTAGAAAAGATTGATGTAGAAGGTGCAAGAGTGAACGTTATCCGTTCTACTGTTGGTGCTATTTCTGAATCTGATATCCTTCTTGCAAGTGCTTCTAAGGCAATCATTTATGGTTTCAATGTAAGACCAGATGCTAATGTACGTCGTAAAGCAGATGAAGAAGGTGTAGAAATCCGTTTACACCAGGTAATCTATAAGATGGTTGAAGAAATTGAAGCAGCCATGAAGGGTATGCTTGCTCCTGAAATGGAAGAAGTTGTTACTGGTCAGGCTGAAATCAGACATATTTATAAGGTTTCTAAGATTGGTAATATCGCTGGATGTTATGTGACAGATGGTTCTATTAAGAGAGATTGTGGTATCAGATTAATTCGTGAAGGTATCATTGTTTATGAAGGTAAGCTTGCTTCATTAAAGCGTTTCAAGGATGATGCGAAGGAAGTTAACCAGGGCTATGAATGTGGTTTAACTATCGAAAACTATAACGATATCAAAGAAGGCGACATCGTTGAAGGATATGTTATGCAGGAAGTTGAAGGTTAATTTATGGCTTCATTAAAAGTAGATAAGATGAATCATTATATCATGAAGGAATTATCATTAATTCTTCGTGATGAAGTAAAAGATCCAGCATTACGTATGTGTACTGTTACTTCAGTAAGCTGTACAAATGATATGTCTGTCGCAAAGGTTTATGTGACATTCATGAAGAATCAGGGTAAAGGTTTTCAGGCATTAGAAAGATGTAAAGGTTTTATCCGTTCACAGCTTGCAAGAAGATTAAAAATCAGAAAATGTCCTGAATTAATTTTCAAGGTAGACGAATCATTAGAATATGGTAATCGTATTGAAGAATTAATTAAGAACTTACACTAAGAGTCTCTAATGTGGACCCCGTGTCAAGGACATTAAATAAAAAGGCGCTTAAAAATGATTAGAAATAAAGATATCCTCTAGGTGTAAATTAACCAGGAGGATATTTTTATGTGTAAACTATATAA
>NZ_JACRWG010000058.1:0-14137 GCF_014306455.1 Catenibacterium faecis | reverse complement strand
ACTGATTCACTGCCATCTAAGTATCTTCTACATATTTCAATTTTTTGTTCTTTTGAAAACTTACTTTTTCTTCCCATAAGAAAACCTCCTCAGCAAACAGTGCTTTTAATTATTTGCACTGTCTACTGGGAGGTCATCATATCAAAATGTCTAAGTCTTTTATTATGTCTTCAGATTCCACAAACTCAGGATCCATATGTGTCAAAAAATGCCACTCATCTGAACTTCTATATAAGATGGCTTCGCCATCTTCAGAACCAAAATAAGTTCTCTCTACCTCATATCCTTTAGATTCTAAGTATTGTTTAACACATCTATAGTTATACTCTCTTTTCTCTATGTAGTCCTTAAGTTCATCATTAGGAATAGAATAAGCATCCACTCTTGTAGATCCTTCAATCATTCCATCTCCTGGTATAGATAAGTCCACTATCTCATTCCAATAAATATCTACTCTTCCATCACCAGTAAACATATATGTAGTAAAAGGTACAATATGACCATTATATTCTAGTTCTACATAATCAGGTACAGTAGTAGGATCAAAGTACTCATACTCAAACCCTTCAATGTCTTCATACTGATATCCAGTTAATTGAGATATAAGCTTTCTACCTTCCTCTATTGAGCCAAATAAGCCAACATTGGTACTTAACTCACCTTGACATAATTGTAATATATACATAGTTATCACCTATTTTTTATAGTAGCTTAAGTTCTCTTCTAATCCATCTGTAATAGCTCCTTTAAGCTTCTCTGGACCTACCACAATAATCATTGGACCAAACTGTCTAATCCAGTTCATTAAACCTGTATTAAAGATAATTCCTTCAACACGTGTTTCATACCATTGATGATCATTCTCTATTGGCGCAATAGTTTTGTTAATGGTAATATCTTTTCCTAAACGTGATACAACTTCTCTAATAAGTACACCATCAAACTTAATATGTAGTGTAATTTCATCACCATCAAAGAAACTATTCATTGACTTCGCAAGTGATTGTTTCAATGATTCACTCATTTTTTCCTCATCATCAAAATCAAAATAATATGTACGGCTCTTATCTAGCTTTCTAATACGATCAATACGGAATGTAGTCAATGAGTCCTTATGCTTATTATAATAAGCACGTAAATAATAATGACCATCCACAATCACTGTATTATAAGGACTCACATTATAATATTCATGATTAATACCTGCATTACCCTTAGTAGAATATGTTTCTACAGGATGTCCATCCCTAATAGAATAGTCTACATACTGGAAACGTATATCCTTCTTATTACGTATTGCAGAAGTAATAATCTTTAGATTTTTACTTAGAGAATAAACACCTTCATCATCATCTTCTAATTCTGGTACAATGAGATAATCCTTCTGTTTAGCAGGTGAAAGTTTTAAAAGCTTATTAACTATTTCTCTTTTATCATTATTTGTGAGATCTTGACGATAATTCACCATATCAATAAGTAATTGTATCTGTGCTTCATCAAAATAACCTGTTTCAATCATATAACCAAAACGTCTCACTGCTTTGATTATTTCTTTTCCAAACATTAAAGATGTAAATACATTGATCTGTTTAATCACTGCATATACAGCTTTTAAACCAATATCATAACCTTTTTCTTCTAATTGACGCTGTATATCTTCTGCACTGATGCATTCCTCTGAATTCATCAATAATGAGAAGACAGCCCACATTTTTTCTCCCATCTTATGCCTCCTGATACCTGATAAGATACCTTTTTACTATAATGATCCACAAGCTGGAAATAACCAATTAAGTCATAAGATGCATAAAGATTTAGAAGTGATTCATCTGGTTCCTCAACACAATTCTCTAAGTATTCATAAGCCCCTTCTATATCTTCTTCTACTAAAGAAAAGTAAGCAGCCTGTGCATAAGTAATCACTTCTTTATCTACTAATAAAGAGATAAGTGCAAGATATGAGAAAGGCATCAAATGTCTCACAATACGGTATACATCTAATGGTGATCCATTATGGAGCATATAGTTACATAAATTCTTATTCAATGATTGAATACGAGGATGTTCTCCAAATAAGTATTCAATCATTACGAGATGATTTTCTAAACATTGCATATCATCTATTTCATAGAGTTTCTTTAAGGCTAGACCTAAGTATTTCTTTTGGTGCGCCTTAATATAACCTTCTATTTTCTTCTGACTTCTGCAAGTATCAATAAATGAATCATGATATACATCAATGACATCTAAATAGTCCTTTAATTTATTTAATGAGATTGATGTAATTTCTTTATAACTTTCTAACATATTCTTTCCCTCCTCTTTTTTCTAACACTATTATAGCGAAGAGAAAGAATTTATGCGTTAAAGTTAACGCTGATAACACCTCATTATAGGTGTTTTGATAATTTTCTTTTTATTAATAATCCCATAAGTTCATATCTGGGTAGTTTGTTTCATATAAGAACTGTTCATTCATGACTTTAGTCAATATGGCAGCCCAGAGTATCAATGCATAAAATGAATTATTTAAACATTGTACTGTACCTCCACCATTGACCTTATCTTCATATACATAAAGTTCTTCTTTTTCTGATGGTACATAATCTAGTTCATCTAGATCATCTAATATACCATCATATGGTCGCGTACTCATTTCTTCTATGACATCAATCCACTTCTTATATGCTTCTTCTGTATGATCATATGAGAAGAAACGTATCGCAGCACGCAACTTGTATATAGCTGCATAGACTGCATTGAATGTAAGTTCTGTATAGGGTTTTTCTGTAATAAGCTTAGGTAAGAATATACCTGGCTTAAAAGTCAAATGAATACTAGGTTTTACATCAGTATAATCATGGGTAATACCCACACTCGTACGTACATATTCTCTTGATAATTTTATTAATGCAAGACATACACACATATTCGCATATTTCATATCATCTACTAATGGGAGTGAAAAACCTAAGTCTGCACCATATTGTCTAGAGAAGAAAGGCTTAAAGACAGCTTCTTCATCATATTTATAAGTAACCGCAAAGGTATAGTCTTTAAATGTAATACCATGAGTCTTAAGAGAGTCTCTTAATGCTTCATCATAATCTTCATAGGTATTCTCCAACATATCCTCTACGACTTCACCACTTGTCATAACAGCTTGAAAGCTTAATTCCTGTAAAAGAACTGCTGCTTCTAATCTTTTAGTAATTTCTCCTTTGGTGATACACGTCATATCACCACTTTTCAATAAATAACGCAAGCTTTGTGTAGCTGCACTTGTCTGTACAACCATTTCAAATTCTCTTTGCATATATATACCTCCTTTCTATATAAAAAAAGCAGATTCATCATCTGCTTCCTACTCTGCGAGATTTTTGATGAATTGGATTCCTACACCACCAATTCCCATATGAGCACCTACAACACTTGGTAACTCTCTCATGGTAACTTGACATGGACCTAATTGTTCTTCAAGATAGTCTCTTACACGCTGAGCTTCTTCAGGTGCAAGAACATCTTCAATCGCAAATGTATAATCTTTCGCATTTGCGCCTCTTTCAACAACACGATCAGCAAGCATCTTACATGCCTTACGTGTTGTTCTTACTTTGCCTAAAGTATCAATTTTACCACCTAATTCACTATTCAATTCCATAACTGGAACAAGCTTCAACATATTGCCAAGCATTGCGACTGCAGGCGTAATACGCCCACCCTTTTTAAGGTGATTCAAGTTTGGTGTAAAAATAATTGTACCTGAATGCTTAACCATATCTTCAAGCTTTTCTTTAATTTCAGAAACAGACTGACCCTTTTCTACTAGTTTTCGTGCTGCTTCAACAAGCTTCTTTTGAACATGTGCTGTTCCTTGAGAATCGATTAAAGTAATAGGCATTTCTACTGTATCAGCTGCAACCTGCATACCATTTAATGTAGATGATAAACCAGTTGCGATAGGAATCCCAATTAACTCATCATAACCATCTCTTTTTGCATCTTCCATCGCCTTCATTAATGAACCAGTCGAAGGTTGAGATGTTGTATACATATCATCTGTTTCCTTCATCTGATTAAATACATCAAGACTTGTGATTTCTAATTGATCTAAATATGTCTGACTACCATGACCAATACATAATGGTGCAATATAAATACCTTCATGCTCTCCATTAATATCAATCTGACAGCCACTGTCTGCAATAATCGCTATTTTACTCATTTTTAATACCCCATCAGTGATAATTCACTATGTACATTATAGTTTATTTCTTTTTATTTTACAACTTTTACGCTATAATACGAACGGGTGAAACTATGAGATCAATCAAAGAAACAACGACAAATACAATCATTATTAAGAAATCAGAGTTCATTACAACTCTTATTCCATGTAATGATGAAAAAGAAATAAAAGACTTAATAGAACTCTATTCTAAAGATGATGCAACACATAACTGTGTTGCTTATCGAGTAGGTCCTTTAGAAAAAGCAGATGATGATGGAGAACCATCAGGTACTGCAGGACTTCCTATGTTGAATGTATTACAGAGACAAAAAATAGATAATGTAATTGCGATTGTAACACGTTATTTTGGTGGCATTAAACTAGGGGCTGGAGGATTAACTCGTGCTTATACTAATAGTGTTGCAGATGCATTAAAAGAAGCAGAAATAGTCGATAAAGAACTTGTTAAACTATATCGTATTAGTGTTGACTATCACTTCAGCCGTAAGGTATCTTATTTAATACAATCTAAGAATCTATTATTAATGAATACTGAGTATGATGAAAAAGTTCATTATGATGTTTATTTAAGAGATACATCATTCTTAGATGAACTCAATGAACTGACTGCATCCAATATGCATTATGAGGTTGTAAAGGAAGATTATATTCCTGTTGAGGTATAAAGATGTCTAGTATAGAAATATTACTTATTGGTATTGGGTTATCCATGGATGCTTTTGCGGTGTCTGTATGTAAAGGATTATCTGTAAAGAAGTTATCTATTAATAATATATTGTTATGTGGTGTATGGTTTGGTGGATTCCAGGCATTGATGCCATTTGTTGGTTATTGTCTAGGTTCCACATTGAGTGGTTTAGTGGATTCTATTGACCACTGGATTGCATTTATACTACTCGCATTTATTGGAATCAATATGATTAAAGAATCATTTGAAGAAGAGAAACAGAATGATGACTTCTCATGGAAGACAATGTTGATGCTTGCTATTGCGACTGCCATTGATGCACTTGCGGTAGGTGTTACGTTCTCTTTTGAATCAATCAATATCTTCATGGCTATTTCTATTATTGGTTTAACGACATTTATTATTGCATCAGCTGGTGTATATATAGGTCATATATTTGGGAATAAATATCAACAGAAAGCACAGATCACTGGTGGTATTATTCTTATTCTCATAGGTGTTAAGATTTTAATAGAAGGTTTAGGAATTATTTAAGAGAATCTACGTGATTCTCTTTTTTAATTGACTATAATAGTATATAAGAGGTGATTTAAATGAATGAATTATCAAAATTATATCAGTTAGTATTAAACAGAGAATTAGATATTCCTAAAGGTCATATTCTAGATATTAAGAAGATTGACCATAAACTTCTTGCATTTATGCAATGTGTGTATAATACAGGAGAACTAGGACATGTTTATACATTCTGGGATAAAGATACTCAGGTTGATCAAAATGCTCTTTTAGACACTTATATTGAAGGTATGCGCTTATTAATGAGTATTGCGTATGACTTACAGATTGATGAAATCAAGAATCATGAAGAAATGCCTGAAAAGAGCAGCTCTGTTAATTTACTCTTTAAAGTCAATCAGGACATTCTAGATTTAAGAAATGGTTATAGTCCTATTAAGTTACAGGATGCTTTGGATGATTACTTCCATTTTGGTTTTTCTTTAGGTATCACATTTGATGATATGTTGGAAGGATTGTAAAAAAACATAATAAATACATAGAGAATACATACGAATTACACAACTTACATGTATATTATAAGCATGAAAGAGGTGATTCTTATGATCTATATTATTCTAACTATTATTGCAGTATTACTAAGTACTTTAATCATGGGAGTTGCAAATAAGTATACAAATAAAAAAATCCATGATATTGATCATGAATTGAATATACATTGAGACTCCCCCATTACGAAAAGAAGGCAGCTTATTGTGGCTGTCTTCTTTTCATTTGAATTCCTTCATATTCGTTATGAATACTTTTTACGATACTATTGAAATCATTATCAGGTACAATAACGTCACATATAGCATCAGATGAACCATATACAATACTTTCTTTAATATCTAACTTTTCTTTTAATCTTTCCAGCATATTTTCTGGAGTGGCTTCATAAGAAAGAATCTTAAGTAAGCACATGCCTTCAAAATAATCTTCTTCTACAAAATAACGCAATTGTTTATGTAATCCTAAATCTATCAGGTCATCTATAATATCATAGATAATCTCTTTTGTATTAAGAATACTTATATAAAGAGGTTGATATGAGTGTGTAGGCATACCAAAGATGTAATTACGATAAGGGGATTGACGCATCATATCATAATAGTCCATTTGTTCGGACTGGTCGAAACTATTATAATATGTCAATAATACATCGTCTTTGAGAACGTGATAAAAGTAATTAAGATGTTTATCATCTAATAATTGAGTGATCTTTGTACCTAATGTTTGTGATAATGGGTAGGTACAAAGTAATTCATTTTTTGGTACGTCATACAAAATTGCGCCATCTAATGCGATCACTGGGAGATGCAATTTAAGATGTTCAATTTCTGCCTGCATGGATGCAGGTGTTCTTTTTGTGATAATTGTAAATAAAGCACCATCATCTACTATTTTATTCAATTGAGTCTTATTGAAGTCATTTAACTGCTGGTGTGCTGTTTGTTCCATATCATCAAGTTCAGCTACAAAGAGAACATCATTTCTTCTTTTAACTGGTAGATGTAATGTACAAACAAGATAACCTACACCAACACCAATACATGTATCTAAGACACGATAGAATAAAAATGCGTAAGGTGAAATACCAGCATGGGGAATCACTGCAACACTTAAATAAGCCACACAGGCCATAAATGCCATATGCTGTACTTTAAATAAGACTGTCAAATAAATAGTCAACATAATAAATAATGCATTAAGTAAATCCCATGCGAGATCAATATGGATGAAAGGCTGTAAAAACATGACAATAGCTCCTGTAATAGCCCCTATAAGTGTGCCGAGGGCTCTTACAAGTGCCTGGTTCTTTTCATTCTCTTTATCTGGCTGAATACAGATAATTGTGGTTATAAGGACATAGAAAGGTGATCTCTGTACACCAAAGAGAGTGAATAATACCATGATGATGAAGACAGCAATACTTGTTTTAATAATACGTAATCCGATTCTAGGCATAATTACAACTCCAAACTATCATTACCGGCTTCAGCCATCATTTTTTCTCTACAAGATAGAACTAATCCATCAATGATTTCCATATGTTCAACCATCTGTCTTCTAAACAAATGTGTAGGAAGCAATATCGCAATTTCATCATAGTCTTTATCATTCTTCTCTCCTGTTTCCTGTCCATAATAGACACGAGCAAGAGGTGCTTCTTTTTGAATACTGAAGAATGTATCCCAGATGATTGCATAAACCTGCGCAGGTGTAAGATGAAGCTTCTTAGTATCAGGAAGTGCATAAAGAAGTAAGATGCCTCTGACTGCATCTGTCTTTCTCTGGTCTACTGAACCGTCATGTTTATAATAACGTTCTATATCATAGCCATCAGCCAGATAAACAAGGGAACGGGGAACAGGCTGATGTTGTGAAAGGATACTTTTAAATCGTCTCATCGTATGGTGTGAGACGTCCTTTCCTTCTAACAGGTCTCCAGAAGGTGATGTAAGTAATACTGGATTTTCTCCTGCTTTGCCATGAAATGTTTGAGGAATCAAATATGCATCACGTAATAAATCAAACATAGATTTACCACATATAGCGAGTAATAATGCACTAATATCCTGATTTGAATAACTATCTAGAACGACTTTTGAAAAGGTCTCATTGTTTAATTCTTCTGATCCCTGAAAGTCTTCTAGACTTGAATTGAATGTTTCTCTTAGTCTTGCACAAGCTTCTTTACTTGCGAGTATTTTGTGAAATATGTTCTCTACTTCTTGAACACGTGGAAATAATGGTGTCATAGTTTTAACCTCCATCCACTTGTGATTATAGACTTTCTATATCATATGTAAAATGTATCTTTCAGATATTGATGATATGTTTATTACATGACAAAAAAAGTGATTCATGATGAATCACTTGTAATAGTCTTTTGTATATTGAGACATTTCCTGTTTAAATAAACGCATAAGTATAGGTGCACAAAGTAAATAAAAGACAAAATTACCTACTGCATGGAATGTATCAAATAAGAGCCCCTGGGCATAATAGATACCAAACCAGACAGGACCACCAATAATTAATTGTTCGAGTGAGACAACAAAACCAAAAACATAACCCATTAAAAAGGCATAGAGAGCCATAAGAAGTAATGGGGGTTCTTTGTTTATTTTCTTATAGAAGTCACTGATACATTGAGTGAATAAACAGATGACTACCCATGAGAGAATCTGAAAGATTGTCCATGTCCCCATACCTAGAATCATATTGGATGCAATAGTTGTTACTACTGTGAGTTTTATTCCAAATGATAAACCAAATAAGAGTACAGATATAATAATGATAGATGTAACAGGTTTAAAATTAGGAAGTGCCTGTAAGGCTACTCTAGAGGCAATATTGACTGCAGAGAGAATACCTATCAAACATATTTCTCTTGTCTTATTGTTCAGCGTTGACATAATACCAGATGACTTGATCTCCTGCTTTTAACCTATAAGCTCCTGCCCCAATATTTGGTGGTGTACCATTCACTTTATACATCCATCCAGAACTTGGCCCATGATCAAATTCTTTTAATCCATCTATACCTGATACATAAACAGTAGAACCAAACCCTTTTGTAGAGATACTCTTACCATTTTGTTTTGCAAGTTCTCTTAATACACTATAAGCTGTAGAAGAACTATTCACTTCTATATTCCCCTGCATCATTATGCTATTTACTCCAATCACCTGTACTGAAACAGTTTGTTTTATAGGTGTTTCCTGTTTAGGTGGTTCTACTTGTTGAGGAGCAGAGGTTTCTTGTTTACTAGAAGAATTGTTTGTTTCTGTCTTCTTTGTATCTTGTTTACTAGAAGAAGATTTTGTTTCTATTTTCTTTGTTTCCTGCTTCTTAGCCTCTTGTTTACTAGAAGAGGATTTTGCCTCTTTTTTCTTTGTTTCCTGCTTCTTAGTCTCTTGTTTACTAGAAGAATCAGATGATTTTGTATCAGTCTTCTTCGATTCTTCTTGTGACTCTATTTGTTTTGTCTCTTCTTTTTTAGAAATATCTTTCTTCTTTATGCTACTTTTTACTTCATTACTAATAGTAGGCTGAGACTGGAATTGTCCAGTTATACCACGATAAGCTGTAAAGCCAAATATAAAGACAAAAGCGATTGCGACAAAGGCAATCGCTAATTGTTTAGTTGTGAATTTCTTCATTATTTCTTTTTACTTTTGATTACTAATACGATCACACCAACAGCTGCGATAGCTGCAACTACATATGCCATCACATTTGTGTTATCACCTGTATTAACCACTTTTACTGTTTCCTTCTTTGGTTCAGTTGTAGTTGTTTCTGGCTTTACAGCTGGTGTAGTTGTACCAGGTGTAGTAGGTGTACTAGGTTTTGTAGGTGTTTCAGGTTCAGTCACTACTGGTGTAGTAGTATTTGTATAGTCTCTTCTAGCTCTTAATACAAAGCTTCCGTTATTGATTACACCAAGTGCTCTTGCGCCTTCTACTGATGCATAAGCATTAGGTTCTAACTGACTTGTACTATAATTTAAAGCATTGAATGTACCATCTTCATTCTGATAAGAAAGTAAATAGTTATATGCATTTGTATCTAATGTATAACCTGCAGTAGATAACCCTTCTAATACGCAAGACTGAGTATCCGCATTTCCACCCCAGCCAATATCATAAGAACCATCTGCACTATTTAACTTAGACTGTACAAAAGTATATGCTTTTGAGATAGCTGCATCATAAGTAGAACGTCCTGCAACACTTAATGCTTCCATAGCCCATCCAGTTGTATCTAGATCTGCATTTGGTCCCTTATATTCATACCAGTAAGCACCATTGTCCATAGCCATAGTAGATAACTTATCTGCAACAACTTTTACCTTAGGTGAGTTTACTGTTTCTAAAGCCATTAATGTCCAAATAGTAGCCCCACATCCACCATTTACATCATTTGTAAGAGTACCATCTTCCTGTACTCTATTTTCTAAGATTTCTACTAAGTTAGTCTTACTGAAATCTTTTGGATTTTCACCTAATAAAGAAATTGCGATAATAGACTTAGCTAAATCACCATAAGAAGCAGTAACATAATCTGTTTCCTTGAAGTTATTCAATAAAGCATCAGCCTTATAATCAGCTTCCATACCTGTAGCTTCATACGCAATAACTGCATCAGGACTATCTAAAGTAATAGTCTTTAAATAATTTTGTGATTTTATTAATGCATCATCATTCGCAAAAGCTGCTGAGAATGATAACGCAAATGTTAAAGCGATAGAAGTTAATACTGTAAATATTTTTTTCATTCTTATTCTCCTCCAAATACTTTATCCGCAAAACGCACTGTTTCCATTGCGTCTTTCGCATAACAATCTGCACCGATACGATCTGCATATTCCTGAGTCATAACGGCTCCACCTACAACTGTAAGTGTATCAGGCTTCTTTTCCTTCAACAGTTTAATAGTATCTTCCATACTCACTACTGTTGTTGTCATTAAAGCACTGAGTCCTACTAGTTTTACATCTTCTTTTATTGCAGCATCCACAATTTGTTCAGGTGGTACATCTTTACCAAGATCAATGACATCATAGCCATAGTTTTCTAACATAACCTTCACGATATTCTTTCCAATATCATGAATATCACCCTTAACTGTCGCAATGATGATTTTTCCTTTCATTTCTCTTGGTTTACCTGCCATAGAGTCTTTAATGACCGCAAATGCAGCCTTCGCTGCTTCAGCACTCATTAATAACTGAGGTAGGAAGATAGTGCCTTTTTCAAAGCCTTTCCCTACTTCATCAAGGGCAGGAATTAATTCTTCATTAATAATTTCTAGTCCTTCTTTAGTTTCAAGCTGTTTTTGAGTGGCTTTACCTGCATTTTCACTCATACCACGCTTGATACTTTCATATAAAGACATATCAACCGCTTCACTCTTTACAGGAACTGGTGCACTATTTCCATAGGCGCTAATATATTCTGTAAAGTTTGTATCAAGCCCACTTAAGGCAAGATAGGCACGATATGATTTCATCATTGCTTCTGATGAAGGATTGATGATTGCACAGCTAAGTCCTGACTGCATTGCCATAGTAAAGAAGTTCGCATTAATGATTGGTCTTTGTGGAAGACCAAAAGAGATATTAGAGACACCTAAAATAGAATGTCCATGTAATTCATCTCTAATAATACGTAATGTTTCTAATGTCGCAATGGCAGAAGTAGGATCTGATGAAATAGTCATAGCGAGTCCATCGATTACGATGTCCTTAGGTTCAATACCATATTTACTTGCTTCTTTATAGATTTTCTTCGCAATACGAATACGATCTGCCGCATTATCTGGAATGCCTGCTTCATCTAAGGCAAGTCCTACAACCACACCACCATATTTCTTTACTAATGGGAAAACAGCATCCATGGATTCCTGTTTACCATTAACTGAGTTAATCATAGCCTTACCGTTATAGTGTCTTAAGGCTGCTTCTAAGGCAATTGGATCTGATGTATCAATCTGTAATGGCAATGCAATGACAGACTGCAACTTTTTCATGACTTCTACCATCATCTTAGGTTCATCAATTTCTGGTAGACCTACATTGACATCTAGAATATGTGCCCCTGCATCTTCCTGTTTTAAACCTTCAGATAAGATATAGTTAATATCTCCATCACGTAAGGCCTGCTTGAATTTCTTCTTACCAGTTGGGTTAATACGTTCCCCAATAATAACTGGTTTAGGACCTATTTCTACAGCCTGCGAGAAAGAAGTCACAACAGAGATATTCTTCTTTACAGGTGGTTCAATAGGCAGGTCTTTCACTAATGCAATTGTTTTTGAGAGATATTCTGGTGTAGTCCCACAACATCCTCCAAGTACATGCACATTCAATGAGGCAATCTCTTTCATCTCTGATGCGAATTCATCTGCATTCATATCATAATATGTATGACCTTCATCATCAGTCTGAGGTAAACCAGCATTAGGTGTCACAATAATAGGTGTAGAAGAAACTTTAATCATTCTTTCTACAAAAGGTTTAATTTGTGTTGGACCTAATGAACAGTTAATACCCAATGCATCAACATGTAACCCTTCAAGTAAGGCAACAACCGATTCAGGTGTACCACCTGTCAACATCTTACCTTTTTCATCAAATACAACAGTTGCACATACTGGTAAATGCGAATGTTCCTTAGCAGCTAGTACTGCAGCTTTTAATTCATAGCTATCCTGCATTGTTTCAATAAGGATGACATCAGCCCCCGCTTTAGTTCCATATTCAATGACTTCAGCATAAATATCTACAGCATCATCAAATGATAAATCTCCTAGTGGCTCTAAGAGTTTACCAGTAGGACCTAAATCAAGCGCAATCAGAGCATCAGTGCGTCCTGTAAGTTCTCTTGCCTTTTTCGCATGTTCTACTGCTTTGGTAACTATTTCTTCTAGATTATCTGGATATTTTAATCTATTGGCACCAAATGTATTGGTGTTGATGATATCACATCCAGCTTCTAGATAACCTTTATTTAGTTCTATAATCTTTTCTGGATGAATGATATTCCATGTTTCAGGTAATTCACCAGCCTGTAAACCCCAGCTTTGAAGTACTGAACCAGTACCACCATCCCAGAATAACCATTCTTTTGTCAGTCTTTCTTTAAATCCCATTACTTGACCCTCCTGAATTCACATTGTGCAGGACAATTGGCACAATCCTTCGTATGACGAGGCTGTGCATGATGTGTAATACCAATGATCGCCGTCACTGATTTGGATGGGACCATTAAGAGACTTTCTAATAAACTGATACCAATCTTATCCATCTGTAATATACGCATAAAATCTTTCTGATGATCTAATGCAAGATCTCCATAACCAGGCGAAAAGCGTGGCTTTAAGAATTCATTATTCTTATATGCCTCCTGATTAAGTTCTTCATTCACTTCATCACAATAAGCTTCTATCATAGCAGCTCCTGCTGCCTGATAGATCACTGCATCACTCATCTTAGTAAGTTCTGTACGTTTAATCAAACGATCGACTTCTATACCTATAGTAGCCGCAAAGAGATAAACTGCATGACAGCCTTTTAAGTTATTCTCTAAGTTTTTACTATGTATCATCATATCACCAATTGTGATTGTATGATTTTCTATTGTGAGAGGTAGTCTTTTCACAATATGACGTGGTACAGCTGTTTTTTGTAGTACTTCTATACAACGATCAAGTGCGACATTGATTTCAGTAAGATCACCTTCTACAGATTGACGGTATCCTAAGTATCCTAAAGCTTCTTTACGATTGATTTCTATCATTTAAGAATCTCCGAAATATTGTTCATGATGCCTTCGGCGATGTCTGGTTTATTCATTGTATAAACATGGATATGTTTTACACCATTCGCAATTAAATCAATAATCTGTTCAGATGCATAAATAATACCAGCCTGCTTCATGATTTCGGGATTATCACCAAATGCATCCACCATCATCTTAAAATGATAAGGAATAATAGATGTACCTGACATCTTGTTAAACCGCAAACTCTACCCATAATATAAACTAATAAAACCGCAAATTAAATTAATAAACAGGTGGAAAATGTGCCTTTTATGACGGCATAATCTTCCACCTGTTTTTGTGATCTG
>NZ_JACRWG010000057.1:0-14372 GCF_014306455.1 Catenibacterium faecis | reverse complement strand
ACCACCTCTCTTTGATTATACTATTATATCGAGATGCACACTAGAGTTTTGGGGGATTTGAGTTTGGTTATATATTTGTGTCCGCGCAACAAAGGCGCGGGGAAATGGAGAAAATCATGAAAACTTTAATCTACTTAATAGTTATCAAATAGAATCATGGAATGGGGGACGTGTCCATAAAATAAGACATAATCTCATTCATTTAATGCGTGGAGAAATCTATACAATAGAAGGAAAGACATTCTTTACCTTTGGTGGAGGCTGTTCTATTGATCAGCCATTACGTAAAGAGAATGTTTCCTGGTGGCCACAAGAAATGCCAAGCAAGCAGGAATATGAGAATGGATTAACACATTTAGAAGAAGTCAATAATCAAGTAGACTATATTATAACTCATACTGCACCTGATGAAACAGTCTACTTCCTTTCGACAATCAAACAATATAGAATAAAAGGTGATGTCTATCAGGAATTTCCTCTAACGACTTATTTAAATGACATACAAAAGAAAACAAGCTATACTCATTGGTATTTTGGGCATTTTCATGTAGACAGAGAATTATGGAGAAATCAGACAGCACTCTTTAATACAATATATGAATGTGAGTCTCATCGTATCATTAAACAATGGAATACATATGAATGTTAGCATCTAGACTTCGATACTAGATATATTGACATTAAATAATAGATATGTTAAACTTGCTGTACAAGAGGTGATCAATATGAAACGTACAAAATTAGATGAACGTGTACTTCCTGATTATACACGTGGTGAAGAAATATTTAATATGGTGACTCATATAGTAGGGGCAGCTTTTGGTGTTGCAGCACTTGTATTATGTATTATATTCTCATGTTTACATCATAATGGATATGGACTTGCATCTGGTATTGTTTATGGTGTATCAATGATACTTTTATATACAATGAGTTCTATTTATCATGGTTTATCTCCTAATTTGAAAGCAAAGAAAGTATTCCAGATTATGGATCATTGCAGTATCTTTGTATTAATTGCAGGAACCTATACACCAGTACTTTTATGTTCTGTAAGACAGGCAGATCCATTCTGGGCATGGGTATTATTTGGTATTGTATGGGCAGTCACAATTCTAGGGATTACATTAAATGCCTATGATATCAACAAGTTTGCGAAGTTCTCTATGGCATGTTATTTAGTTCTAGGCTGGTGTATTGTCTTTAAGTTTAATTTACTTCCAGGTACTATTGGAATGAATGGTATTTATCTATTGGTTGCTGGAGGCGTAGCATATACAATCGGTACAATCTTCTATGGATTACAAGAAAAAATACATTATATGCACTGTATCTGGCATCTATGGATCTTACTTGGTAGCATTCTACACTTTCTATGCATCATCTTATATTGCATGTAACAGGCTTACGCCTGTTTTTCTTTTATATCTTTTAAAGACATGCTATAATCGTTGAGGAAAGGATGATTAAATGAAAAAAATAAATTTTAAATACGGTTTTTTATACTTAATCACATTTATTATTGTATTAGGTGGCGATTTAGTAACGAAACTTGTAGTCAATGAATCAATGCAGTTAGGCCAGAGCTATCAGGTCATTAAAAACTTTTTTTATTTCACTTATATTCATAATACAGGTGCCGCATGGGGTATGCTTTCAGGGCATTTCTTTATGTTCTATGCGATTTCTATTATTGCTGGTATTATGCTTATTTATTATTTTATCAAGAGTGATAAATCCCAGGTCTTATTAAGATTTGGAATTGTGCTTATATTTAGTGGTATGCTAGGAAATCTATATGATCGTGTTGTTTTTCATTATGTAAGAGACTTTTTAGATTTCTTTGTATTTGGTTATGATTTTCCTATTTTCAATATTGCCGATATGGGTGTTGTAATAGGTGTTTTATTAATCATCTTAGATTTAGGAATTGGAGAATATAAACAATGGAAATACAATCAATTACACCAGAATTAGAAGAAAAAGGCTTGCGTTTAGATAAAGTAATCTTAAATCATATGCCTGATCGTTCACGTACTGAGATTCAGAAATGGATTAAAGCAGGACAGGTTATCGTTAATGATAATGTTGAAAAAGCTAACTATAAGGTAGAAGAAGAGGATGTCATCCAGGTCACTTTACCAGATCCTCAAAGTACTGAAATTAATCCTGAAAATATCCCATTAGATATTGTTTATGAAGATGAAGATGTGATTGTCGTCAATAAACCTACAGGTATGATTGTTCATCCATCAGCAGGTATTTATTCAGGAACACTTGTGAATGCATTACTCTATCATTGTCATGATTTATCAGCAATAAATGGTATTACACGTCCTGGTATTGTACATCGTATTGATAAGGAAACAAGTGGTCTATTAATGGTTGCAAAAAATGATAATGCCCACCGTTCATTATCTAAACAATTAGAAGAACATTCAGTTGTACGTCGTTATGTAGCACTCGTTCATGGTGTTATTAATCATAACGTAGGTCGTATTGAAGCACCTATTGGACGTGATAGCAAAGATCGTAAGAAGATGGCTGTCACTAGTAAGAATGCCAAGGATGCAATCACTAACTTTAAAGTATTAGAACGTTATGATGATATGACACTTATTGAATGTCGTCTAGAAACAGGTAGAACACATCAGATCCGTGTTCATATGCAATATATTGGTCATCCAGTTTATGGTGATCCTCAATATGGCTTTAGAAATGATGATAACACACATGGACAGTATCTACATGCTAAAGTATTAGGTTTTGTACATCCTAGAACCAATGAACATATGTACTTTGAAGCACCTTTACCTGATTTCTTTGAAGAAAAAATCAAAGAACTAGGAGGAGAATACAATGGATAAGCAGATCATTACATGGGATCAGTATTTCATGGGAGTAGCTAAACTCTCTGCTTATCGTTCTAAAGATCCTAATACGCAAGTAGGCGCTTGTATAGTAAACAGTGATAATCGTATAGTAGGGGTAGGATACAATGGTCTTCCAAGAGGATGTGAAGATGATAAGTTCCCTTGGACTGTAAGAGAAGGAGCTTTATATGATACAAAGTATCCTTATGTTGTACATGCCGAGTTAAACGCAATACTTAACTGTACTCAGAAGCTGCAGGGTTGTCGTATCTATGTTTCTTTATTCCCATGTCATGAATGTACAAAAGCAATCATTCAGAGTGGTATTAAAGAAATTGTCTATGAAGATGAAAAATACAAAGGAACAGAAAGTGATAGAGCAGCTAAACGTATGTTAGATGTGGCTGGTGTTTCTTATCGTAAAGTTCCCGCATTTGAAATAGAAATAAAAAAAGAGAATCAATAATGATTCTCTAGATGAAGAAGAAGGCCTATAGGCCTTCTTTTAATTTCTTTAATGCTCCCTTAACTCTCTTCATATTAGTGAAATTCAACTTACATACTTTAGTAAGAATCTTATCACCATACTTGTGCGCAAGTTTAACAGCCACGATTTCGGCATTAGTGCCAGCCCCTCTAGCAAGGTTCATCTTTAAACTCTTTGTCATACTAGCAAAATATTGTAGATATGCATAACGAGAAATGATTTCTGCAGCTAATACTGCTAAATACTGTTCATCAGCATTGGTTTCAAAAATCATATCTTTTACGACAATAACTTCACTCTTTAAATAATTATAATAAGTCTTAGGTGAAACGAATTGATCAATAACTTTAAATTCAACACTCTTCTTCACTTTCTGAAGAACATTCACAACAGCCTGGTTAAATAGGCGTGCACGAATGTTTGCCTGGTTGATTCCACTATCAATCATCTTATTATAATGTGAGTTATCTAGTACTAGTAGTGATGAAATGAGATGTCCTTTTAATAGTTTAGCGTAATTGATAATTTCCTGATTAGACAAATCATCGATATTATCAATATGCAGGTTTTTAATGATCTCAAGTGCTTCATCATCGGCATAGCATGCAACGACACAAAGCGGCCCAAGAAAATCAGCAGATCCTGTTTCTGCAGCACCAATATGTGGATGCATACATAAGTGATCTGAATTCTTTTCCTGCTCAATCTTTTTTGCTAAACTTCTAGACCAATGCTTTGCTTCATGCACCGCATTCTGTCCTAAAAAGCTTGCTTCATAATTCGATGTCACTTCGATGTCACAGCCAATAGCATGAGCTTTTAAAAGAAGGTTCTCGCTTTCGAATGGAACCATCTGACTGTCATAAAACTTCTTCATCTTGTTTAAAATGTTTTCATTAATCAAAAATTTAATTGGCTCCACTATATTCACCTCACATGTTTTATTTTATCATAAATTTCATTTTTTTGACAGTATAAATTTCATTTGTTATAATTAAGAACCGACAACGTCAAGGAGGTAAGTGTTATGAGTTTTCTTGATTTGATTCTTATCGCTTTTTTGTTATATATGTTTTTTAGTGGATATTCCAAAGGTTTTTTCTCTACATTATATGATTTAGTAAGCTTTATAATCATGATGCTTTTTATCTATTTTAACGTAGAAACTATTTCTTCTATTATCCAGATTTATAAGCCTGTAAATGATCCTTTATCACAATTAGGTGGTTCAGTTATAAATATGTTGATAGTCTTTATCATTATGTTTGTTGTTCTAGAAGTGATCCGCAGACTCATAGGCGTTCTTATTAAACCTTTAGTCAATCAATTGACTGATCATTTTGCACTCACTGCTTTTGTCAATCATTTATTAGGTGCGTTGCTTCACGCATTAAAGGGTGTATTTATCTCCTTCATGGTTATGATAATGGTTATTATTCCCTTCTTTGGACCTGATATCTTAACTAATTCTAAAATAGGACACTTAATCATAGAAGATGTACCAATTATCTCACAAAAAGCAATCAATGAAGCAAGTGCTTATGGAAGCTTATTAAAGGGACAACATACACTTCAACTAGAAGATCAAGATATATTAAAGAAGATGATTATCGCTAATAATCACGCCTATGATCATGGAATATTAGATGAGCATGATGCAACACAGTTTGTCTATACACAATTAGGCCCTGCTTTAATGAATCAGCAGGTCATTATACCTCATGAAGAAAAACTTCAATTTATCTCTTTATTAAATAAAACACCTTATACAGAAACAGAAAAGAATACGATATTAAATAATATAGGAAGTGAATAAAATGTTAGATAGTTATAAAGTCTTAGAATTTCCAAGAATTCTAAATAGTATTGCTGGCAGCTGCCGTACAGAGATTGCGAAAAAGAAAGTATTACAATTAGAAATGTATGATAATCTGGCTGATTTAAATGAAGAACAGAATCGTTTAGAAGAAGCCATGACTATTCATCGTATTATGGGTACTTTACCTCTTGCGCCACTTCATGATATCAGTGCATATCTTGCAAAAGCGAAGATGGATGGTATTTTAGCACCTGAGGAGCTTATGGCTATTGATCATATGTTAGAAAATATCTTTCAGGTAACTTCTTACTTTAATGCTTATGAAGGAGAAATTATTCTCTTAAGAGACTTAGTGGAAGGCTTAGAAGGGGATAATGGGTTACATATAGAAATCAATAGATGTATTATGCCAGATGGCTCTATCAGTGATCATGCCAGTGAAACACTTTATCGTATTAGAAAAAGCATGCATGCGTTAGAAGGACGTATTCGTCATTCTATGGAAGGGTATTTAAAGAGTGAAAAGAATTCATTAAGTATGGATACTCTCTCTAGCAAAAATGACCGTTTAGTTCTTGCAGTTAAAGCACCTCATAAAAATGAAATCAAAGGTTTAGTACATGCTACAAGTGCTTCTGGGCAGACATTCTTTATTGAACCAGAAAGTGTTGTTGTTATGAACAATGAACTTAATGAATTAAAGAGTCAGGAACAGACTGAAATCAATAAAATCTTACAAAGCCTTACAAGACGTGTTAAGTATAACTATACAAGATTCTATTTTGATCAGGAACTCATGTCTGAACTAGATTTTATTTTTGCGAAAGCACGTTTTGGATGTGATTATGATTGCATTAAACCTGATATCAATGAATCAGGTGTTCTCTCTTTAAAACAGGCTAGACACCCACTTATTGATCAAGAAAGAATTGTACCTAATGATATTATTATTGATGGTAAGATGTTGATGATTACTGGTTCTAATACCGGTGGTAAAACTGTTGCTTTAAAGACTGCAGGATTACTTTCATTAATGGCAATTAGTGGTTTAGCCGTGCCAGCTATTTCAGCTTCTATTCCATTCTTTGATGCAGTCTATACCGATATTGGTGATGAACAATCTATTGAGCAGTCTCTTTCAACATATTCATCACATATGAAGAAGCTTATTTATATCTTAGAACATGCAACATGTCGTTCTTTAATTCTTATTGATGAAATTGGGTCTGGTACAGATCCACAAGAAGGGGCATGTCTAGGAGAAGCTATTCTGGATACTTTATTAAGACGTGACTGCCGTATTATTGCATCTACTCACTATGGTGAACTTAAGAGCTATGGGCAGTCAAGAGATGATATTACTCTGGCATCTGTTGGATTTGATGTAGAAACAATGCGTCCTACATATAGATTAAAGCTTCATTCTATTGGTTCATCTTATGCCTTTGAGATTGCTGCTTCTTTAGGTCTTGATCACGAGATTATTGATCAAGCTTTACATAATAAAGAAGAACGTATGAGTGAAGCAGAAAAGCTAACCGAGAAGCTTACTAAACAGAGTGCTGAATTAGATGAAAAAGAAGAAAGAATCAATACGTTACTTGCTGATAATGAAAAACTTCATAATCGTTATGAACATCAGCTATCTGTTGCCACAAAACAGAAAGATCGTATTGTCGAAGAGGCACAGCAGGAAGCTAATAAGATGCTTGAAGAGGCTAAGAAGACAATTGATGAATTGACTAAAGATATTATGAATCAAGGTGCTTTAAAGCCTCATCAGGTGACTGCAGCAAAACATGCATTAGATCAGCAGAAATATGAAAAGAAAGAAGTAGTCAAGGTACAGGATCATGTCTTTAAAAAAGGTGATCATGTTAAACTTGATAAAATGAATAGAGAAGGGGATGTCCTAGAAGTTAAGAAGCATGAATTGCTTGTTGATTTAGGTGGTCTCCAGGCTCGTGTTAAGGATACTGATGTAACATTCATGCATAGTGCCTCTAAACCTCAGAAGGTTAAAAAAGCAGGCACAAGACAGCATATGAAGAAGACTGGACATTATGAAGTCAATGTCATTGGTATGCGTTATGAAGAAGCGATGAATATTGTAGAAAAGTTCTTAGATGACGCTTTATTACTAGGTTATCCTTCAGTACGTATTGTGCATGGTATGGGTAAAGGTATTTTACGTAATGGTATAAGAAAGAAGCTAGACCATTTATCGTATATCAAGGAATATCGTGATGGTGGGCCAAATGAGGGTGGTTTAGGTGTAACGGTAGTTAGCTTTGAATAAGAATCTAGACTATATTAAAAAGAAGCTTTCTCTGCTTCCTATGTCTCCTGGCTGTTACTTAATGAAGAATACAGACGGAAAAGTTATTTATGTAGGAAAGGCGCGAAAACTTAAAAATCGCGTCTCTTCTTATTTTACAGGAGCACATAACTATAAAACCACAAAATTAGTCGATCATATATGGGACTTCGACTATATTGTGACAGGCAGTGAAAAGGAAGCATTATTACTAGAAATTAACCTTATTAAAGACTATACACCTGAATACAACATCATGTTCATGGATAATACCTATTATCCTTATATTGAACTCACTGATGAAACCCATCCAAGACTTAAAATAGTAAGAAAAACTAAAAATAAAAAAAATAAGTACTTTGGTCCTTATCCCGATGCCACTGCTGCTAGAAATACTTTTAAATTATTAAATAAGCTTTACCCATTAAGAAAGTGCAATCATGTACCAGATAAACCATGCTTATATTATTCTTTACATCAATGTCTAGGTCCATGTATTAATGAAGTTGACAAGAGCCAATATGATGAAATTAGAAAAGAACTGATTTCTTTTATACATGGTAATACCAAATCTAAAATAGATGAACTCACTGAAAAGATGATGACAGCTAGTGAAAATCTTCAATTTGAACTTGCGAAAGAATATCGTGATCTCATTCGTTCTATAGAATATGTCACAGCAAAACAGAATGTCCAATTTGGAGACTATAAAGATAGAGATATTTTAGGTTATTTTATTGATAAAGGCTACATTAGTATTCAGCTCTTCTTTATGCGTGAAGGTAAACTTCTCTATCATGATTTTAATTTAGAACCAGTAGGAGAAGATTTTGAAGAAGATTTGATTCGTTTTTTAGTCACTTATTATCAAACACATCCAGAACCTTATGAACTGCTTATTCCTCAGGATGTTGATCTAGAACTATTAACTGAAATATTATCCTGTCATGTTCTTCAGCCACAACGAGGAGATAAGAAATCCTTAGTAGAAATGGCTAATAAAAATGCGAAAGAAGCATTAGAAAAGAAATTCTTGTTAAAAGAGAAGACAGATGAAAAAACAATTCTTCCTATTATTGAATTAGGCCAAAAACTAGGTATTGATACACCACATACAATTGAATTATACGATAACTCTAATATTCAGGGTGCTTATGCAGTCGCTGGTATGGTTGTATATAAAGACGGTGTACCATCTAAAAAAGATTATCGTAAATATAAGATCAAGACAGTAGAAGGTCCAGATGATTATGCAAGTATGAAGGAAGTTATCTATAGACGTTATTATCGCTTACTTATGGAACAAAAAGAAATGGCTGATCTCATAATTGTCGATGGTGGACTAGGACAGATCAAAGTTGCCAAAGAAGTGATAGACAGCTTAAATCTCTCTGTACATATATGTGGTTTATCCAAGGATGATAAACATTCTACCGCAATGTTGCTAGATGAAGATGGAAACCAGGTTCCTATTGATACAAAGAGTCCTTTATTCTTTTTATTAACGCGTATGCAGGATGAAGTGCACCGTTATGCTATATCATTCCACCGTCAGGTACGCTCTAAATCCTTATTTAGTTCTATATTAGATGAAGTAAAAGGAATAGGGGAAGCACGCAAGAAGAAGCTTCTTAATCATTTTAAGAGTGTTAAAAAGATGAAGGAAGCATCACTGGAAGAACTAGAGGCAGTTATTCCTAAAAATACGGCATTAAAGCTCTATGAAGTACTACATAAAGAATAATCTATACACTCCTCATGATATACTATATAATTGACACTAGAGAGCAGGTGATTTAATGGAAAATAAGCGCAAGTATCTGTTTATTACAGTCATTGCATTATTTATCGTTTCATTCTATACAATTAATCTCCGATTTGATCCATTCTATCGTGTCAATGGCATCAATAACGATAATAGAATGATCATCGAAAAGTATTTAAGTAAAGAAGAACAGAAATATCTTGTAGAAAACAGAATTCCTCTTTACCATTTTATGAAATATATCAAATATGATGATTTCTATCTTCCATATTATCAATATTATGAACTACTAGAAAAAACAGGGCGTTACTCTACAAATAAATCTATCCTACAAACAGGCAATGAATTAGCAACTAAACTCACTGGTATCTATAAAGGTGCATCTTATGATCAAGCAAAAAAACTTGTAGAACATGATTTAGAAGCAGGATATTTATATAATCAGAACTTTGATTTTGATAAACTACAAATATATTATGAAATGAGACCTCTTTATGAAGATTATAGTTATGTAGACGATACAGAATACTATATTGAATTATTAAAGAATCGTGGACTAACAGATAAAATGATTCTTTCATTTTTCAAACAGGCATGTGCTAATTACTCTCGTTATGGTTTAACAACACTTATGACTCAGGCAAATAATCCTGATATGTTCTTGATTCCTGATCCTTCAGCTCTTTTAACTACCTTAAGTGATCAAACTTATATAGGTGCTTATGTTCCTCATAACCTTGTCTTAATGTCAGATATTCATCGTTTAAAATATGCCATGTATTTAAATAATGACGCTTATGACGCGTTAAAGAAGATGATTGATGCCATGCCTGATGAGATTGCGAATGACTTTTATGTTAAAGAAGCTTATACAAGCTTTACTGACTTACAGTATTCAAATCCTAACCTTGCAGGTAAAGATGAAAGACAATTGGGTCATACAGTTTCTATTGCATCTAAATCCATTGCCTATCAGGAGTTTGAAACATCTGCCCTGTCCCAATGGCTTGAAGCACATTCATATGAATATGGTTTTATATTACGTTATCCAAAACGTATGGCATCTTCTACAAATCATGTGTATGATGCACATTATTATCGTTATGTGGGTAAGAAGAATGCGAATAAGATTTATAAAGAAAATAGTTGTATTGAAGAATATAATCAGAAGGAGGCAGCTGAATGAAAAAAATTGTAATTATGTCAGATAACCATGGTGACATGAATATCTTAACAGATATTAAAGTTTTAGAAGATGATGCAGATTACTATATCCATTGTGGTGATAGTGAATCATATCAATTATGCGATTTAGATGAATTTGTTGCTGTGAAAGGAAACAATGACTGGAGTCTTGATCTTCCACAAACTGCAAGATTAGATATTGAAGAAAGACATCTTCTGATTACTCATGGGCAGTTCTTTGGTTATTTTGATCGTGAAAAGAAAATGCTGGACTTTTTAAAGAAATATAATGGAGATGTTTTAATCTCAGGACATACACATATGCCTCTTGTAAAAGAAGAAAATGGTTTCTGGCTTATTAATCCTGGCTCTACTTCATGGCCACGTGGTGGCAGCAAAAGATCTTATGCAGTGATGACTATTGATGGTACAAATGTAGATGTTAGAATTAAAACATTGGAATAATGATACAATTTATTAAATAGGATTGACTTTTTATATCTTCCTATTATAATGGGCATGTAAAGTCAAATATAAAGATAGAGGAAGCGATGCATCAGAGTAGTATGAGGAGTCGGCAGACTAAGAATCATATGAAAGGTAATCATCGCCGAAAGAAGATAAGTGGCAGCTTATGGTCTTGGGGATTCAGGAAATACCTGTCTCACTCCTTCATGATGAAGAGGCGTTATCTAATCGTTAAAAGCTATGCGATAACGTATGGCTTTTTTTCTATTTTTATATAGAAAGGGGAATATTATGAAAAAGACTTTAATTACGCTTGCAACAGCAGCGCTTGTATTATCAGGATGTGGATCATCTACTAAGGATGACAACACTTTTACAGTAGGGATGGAAGCAGCTTACCAGCCATTTAACTGGCAGACTTCTAAGAAAACAGATACTGCAGTTAAATTAGATGGTGGTGCAGGTTATGCAGATGGTTATGATGTTGTCGTTGCCAGCAAAATTGCTAAAAAATTAGGAAAGAAACTTGTAGTAAAGAAGATTGCATGGGATGGTTTACAGCCAGCTGTAGAATCTGGTGAAATCGATGCTATCGTTGCAGGTATGACTGCAGATAAGAAACGTGAAAAGGGATTAGACTTCACTACACCTTATTATCAGAGTGAAATGGTTATGATTGTAAGAAAGAACAGTCCAATGACTTCATTCAATGATATCCAGCAGTTCTCAGGATATAAGGTAACAGGTCAGAAGAATACTAACTATGATACAATCATTGATCAGATTAACGGTGTAAAACATCAGACACCTAAATCAACTTATCCAGAATTAGTTGTAGCTTTACAGCAGGGTGATACAGATGGTATTACTGCTGAATTACCAGTTGCAAATGGTATCGTACAGGCTAACCCAGATTTATCAATCGTTAAGTTTGCAGATGGTCATAACTTTAATGTAGATACTGCAGTATCAATTGGATTAAAGAATAATACACGTAAGACTGCTGAATTCAAGAAGATTCAGAAGGCTTTAGATTCTATTTCACAAGAAGAAAGATTAAAAATCATGGAAGATGCTGTTAAGAGAGCACCTACTGAAAAATAGGAGATAAAATGAAAATAGATTTTCAATATGCATGGAGTCAGTTAATTAATAACTGGCCTCTATTCTGGTATGGTATTAAGATGACAATCGCTTTTGCGGTTGTTGGTACATTAGCTGGTTTAATTATTGGTTTAATTATTGGTGCCATTCGTTGTGTACCATTAGATCCACTAGATAAACCAGTAACAAGATTCTTTAAACGTTTAGGACGTTTTATTACAGGCTTTTATGTATGGGTATTCCGTGGAACACCTATGATGGTTCAGGCCGTATTCCTTTATTACTTATTCAAACCAGTATTACATTGGAATAACTTTACAGCTGGCATGGTAATTATTTCAGTAAATACAGCTGCCTATATGGCTGAAATTATTCGTAGTGGGATTCAGTCTATTGATCCTGGGCAGATGGAAGCAGCTAAGTCTTTAGGTATGACAAATACTCAGACTATGATTTCTATCATCTTCCCACAGGCTATTAAGAATACATTCCCATCACTTGGTAACCAGTTTATTGTTAATATTAAGGATAGCTGTATGTTAAATGCGATTTCAGTTGTTGAATTATTCTTCCAGGCACAATCAGTGGCTGGTACAAACATGAGATATATCGAAGTGTATCTTGTTGTTGCAATTCTTTACTTAATTCTTACAACTGTAGCTACATTTGTACTTAACTATGTTGAAAAGAAAATCAATAAGACAAACACAGTTACTATCAAGGATAACTGTGCTTAAGGAGGAAAGAAATGAATACAGTAATTGAAATTAAACATTTAGAAAAACATTTTGGTGACCTCCGTGTTCTTAACGATATTAATTTCACTATCGAACGTGGTAAGGTAGTTACTATTATTGGTTCAAGCGGTTCTGGGAAAAGTACATTACTAAGATGTATCAACCTTCTTGAAGTACCTGATGCAGGTGAAATTCTATTTAATGGACAAAATATCCTTAAAGGTGATTTAGATGCTTCTACATATCGTAGTAAAGTAGGCATGGTATTCCAGAACTTTAACTTATTTAGTAATAAAACAGTTTTAGAAAACTGTATGATTGGACAAATCAAAGTATTAAAGAAATCTAAAGAAGAAGCCCGCGCTGAAGCAATGAAACAGCTAAAAGCTGTTGGTATGGATAAATTCGCAGATGCTTCTAGTACAAAGCTTTCTGGTGGTCAGAAACAGCGTGTTGCGATTGCAAGAGCTTTATGTATGAAGCCAGAAGTACTTCTATTTGATGAACCTACAAGTGCCTTAGACCCTGAAATGGTAGGGGATGTATTAGATGTTATGAAGGAACTTGCGAAAGAAGGTTTAACAATGGCTGTTGTGACTCATGAAATGCAGTTTGCAAGAGAAGTCAGCGATGTAGTATGTTTCATGGATAAGGGTGTTATTGCAGAAATGGGAACACCTGAAGAAGTATTTGAACATCCTAAAACAGAACGTGCTAAACAGTTCTTATCACGTTATTCTAACAGATAAAATATTGACTCAAGAGATAGCATAAAAGCTGTCTCTTTTCTTATATAAAAAACTGGTAAAGAAATATCCTTACCAGCGATAAATAAAATAAAAACCTCGGATATACCGAGGTAATTAACAGATGGCGTCCACGAGGGGATTCGAACCCATGACCGCACGCTTAGAAGGCGTGTGCTCTATCCAGCTGAGCTACGTAGACATTTGTTTTTCAACTGCTTGTTTATAATAGCATATAGATCATTTTAATGCAATAAGAAAATGAAAAAAATGATTAAATACCTATCTTAAGGTTTTCTCACACTTTAAATAATAAACAAACTGTGTATATATTATAATATTCATATAACATTTAGAGTATTTTTAAATTGTATTATAATATATATTGAAATGATAAATTGTTAGCGCTATCATATATACATATGGGAGGAATCAAAATGAATAAGAAACAGAAACTCGTTTCTACTACATTATCTACAGTAACAGCATTATCATCTGTAGGTGCTATCTCTAGTTTGCCTAATACCGTTATTAAGAATGTTCAAGCATTAGATGAAAATACAGTAGAAACAACTCAACAGGTACAACCAACAGTTAGAACAGATTTAGAAAAGGAAGTAGAAGATAAGAACTCTACTGTTATTTCTAATGGAGCTGCATTACAAGGAGCAGAATATCAGAAGAATAGTTCAGAGGAAGCATTAAACAATGCGAAAACCAACAAGAAAGAAAATGATGAAAAGCTTACTACTTGTTAAACCGCAAACTCTACCCATCTGATAACTGCAAATTATATTACCCTATATAATAATGTATTCTTATAGCGACCGCAGTTTATTTCAATCAATAAATCATAGATAAAGAAAAGATG